>JBDSIP010000213.1:0-5395 GCA_039917915.1 Thermoflexales bacterium | reverse complement strand
CGCCCCGGCGTACGCCGGGGCGGGGCATATCAATCCGCGAAAGCCAGGGACTCCACTCTCAAGAAAGGCGCGTATAATCGAGTAGAACAAATGTTCTACTCACATGACGCGAAAACAAAACTCCCCTCCCCGTCCCCGCCGAACCGGCCGACAGCAGCGCTCACGCGAGCGCATGGAACTGGCGGTGACGTCAGGCGGGCGCCGGCGCGTCATCGCCCAGTGGCCGGCTGGCCTCGGCCGCGTGCTCATCCTGGCCGTTGTGGTGATTGTCCTGGCGGTTGTCGTCGCCCCGGATCTCGCTGCCCGGGTCGGCGCGGCGATCGTGCTGCTGGCGAAGAATTTGGAGAAGTGATTGCCGTTTATCAGGTGGGTAAGGTTTGGTCAGGTGGGTAAGGTTTGGTCAGGTGGGTAAGGTTGATAAGGTTCACAACGTTGATAACGTTCATAACGTTCTGAACGTTAACAACCTTATCAACCTTACCCACCTTATCAACCTTACCCACCTTACCCACCTTACCCACCTTATCAACCGTATCAACCTTACCAACCTTACCAACGATACTCACACAACGCGTCCGAACGCCGAGGCGGCTTGGCCCGCCAGCGTAAGGCTGCCGGTCACCGCGGTCGATTCGCCCAGGCGCACGATCTCGTCGATGGCCTCGCGCAGACTGGGGGCGACCGTCGCGCGCGCGCCGCGCTTCTGGGCGATGGCCAGCAGCGCCTCGGCCGGCAGCCCGCGCGGGTGATCGGGTTTGACGAAAATCCAGCGCTGCGCGCGCTGGCGGAGGGCGTTGAACATCCCTTCGGCGTCTTTGTCGGCCAGACACCCGAAGATAAACGTCCAGCGCCGGCCCGGATAGAGCTCGGCCAGGGTCATCGCGAGCTTGTTGACGCTGTCGATGTTATGCGCACCGTCGGCAATCAGCGGCGGTTCGGCCCTCAGCACATCGAAACGAGCCGCCCAGATCACCCGGCGCAGGCCCTCGTGGGCAGCCTTGGGGCTGAATGGCTCGCCGCGCTGGCGCAGAGCATCCAGCGTCGCAATCACCGCGGTGGCGTTTTCCATCTGGTGCAGGCCGAGCAGCGGGATTTCATACCAGCCTTCGAATTCGCTCAAGTATGGCTTGTCAACGCTCCGGATCCGGGCGACCTGCTTCACTTGGAACGACTGCATGCGGCGCTGGTCCGGGAGCGGAGCCGCCTCGCGCGCCTCGGGCCGCCGGTTGGACTCGGTGGCGACGGCAATGCCCCGCCAGTGATTGCCCAGCACGGTCAGCGGCGCGTGGCGCTCGCGCGCGACCCGCTCGATGACCTGGGCCGCCGGGAGCATCTGGCCATGACTGATGACCGGCACGCCTTCCTTGATGATGCCGGCCTTCTCAGCCGCGATCAGCGCCAGCGTGTTGCCGAGCTGAGCGGTGTGATCGATGCTGAGCGAGGTGATCACGCTGGCCTGCGGCAGGATCGCATTGGTCGGATCGAGCCGCCCGCCCAACCCGGTCTCGACCACCGCCCAGGCGCACCCAACATCGGCAAAATGGGTCAGGCCCATCGCCGTGATGGCCTCGAAGGTCGTTGCGCGCTCGATGCCTGCTGCGTCGAGCGCGGAGCGCACCCGATTGGCCAGCGCCGCGGTATCGTCTGCGGATATCCAGTGGCCGTCAACCCGGATGCGCTCGCGAAAATCGACCAGATGGGGCGAGGTGAACAAGCCGACCTTGTAGCTCATCTGGCGCAGGGCCGAATCGAGCATCGCGCAGGTGCTGCCCTTGCCCTTTGTGCCCGCGACGTGGATCGACTTATAGCGTTGTTCGGGATGCCCGAGGGCCTCCAGCAGGGTTCGAATGCGGCCGAGCCGGGCAGTCTCGGGGTCGTCGGCTCCGAGGTTCTTGTCGAAGCTGGCCAGCTCATACAGCCATTCGAGGGACTCGGAATACGTCATCATGGGCGGGATAAGTATACGGGCTGGCGAATTCAGAATGCCGAATGCAGAAGTCAGAATGGAGGACCTTGTCGCGCGCGAATGCTGTAAGCGCTTCGTAATCTTGGCGCAGCCTGCTGGTAAGGCTCGCGGCGCCATCATGCTGTCCACCGCTTGACATGCGGGTATTCGGGATTAATGTTATCGGCACGCGACAACACGCGTACGAAGGCTTTCGGTGCAGGGGGGATTCGCATGGCCAATTCAGGCGTTCGTCTAGCAAGCGCCATCGGCGTCGTCGCCGCGCTTTGGGCAAACCCGGTTGGCACCGCGCCGCGCGCGGCGGCAGCGGTGTATCAACCTTCCCGTCCCGCGCCGGCGGCAGGGCATGTGATTCAACTGAGATCCCGCGCATTCGCCCCGGGTCAGCTTGACGCGTCGACGCTCAGAAGCGAGCTCGCGCTGCTTGCCCGCGAGGTTCAGAGCCGGATTCATTTCCTCGTTCAACTCGACTTCATCCCAAGCCAGGCGGCGGTCGCCGAATACGAGAAGGCGGGCGTGCGCCTCTTGGCCTACGTCCCGGATTACGCGTGGATCGCGTCCGCTCCGGCCGAGAATCCAACGATCGCCGTTGACCTTCCCGGCCTCACCTGGGCAGGGGCGCTCGCGCCGGACGACAAGATCGATCCCGACATCCGTTCCGGCGCATGGGGGAGTTGGAATTTAGCTTCGGACGGCACCGTTGCCATCGTCATCGTCATGCACAAGGATGAAACGCTCGAGACCGGGCGCAGTCTGGCCGCCAAATACGGGGGCCGAGTCACAAGCCAGGTCGAAGGCCTGCGGGCATTGTTGATCGAATTGCCCGGCGCCAACGTTGCGTCGCTTGCCGGTGAGGACGCGATTCAGTGGATCGAACCCGCTGAACCGCCCTTGTCTGAGTCCAACGACGGCATCCGCCAGCAGATCGGGGTGAATACCGTCCAGGCGGCGCCCTACAACCTCGACGGCTCCGGGGTCCAAATTCTGATTTACGACACCGGGATCGTAACCCCCACCCACGCGGACTTTTCCGGCCGAATCACAATTGGCGCGAACGACGCGGGCATGACCGTGAGCGAACACTCCACCCATGTCGCCGGCACGGCCGCGGGGAGCGGGAATCGGAGCGTCGCCGCCGGAGGGACCTCGCTCCAGTGGCGCGGCATGGCGCCCGGGGCCGGCATCATCTCGTATGCCTACGACCGGAACAACACTGGAATGCTGTTCTACAACGATCCAGGGGACATCGAAAACAATTGGGCTGCTGCCCAGAATACCCATGGCGCCGATATCGGCAACGCAAGTCTCGGATCCAACATCTACGCCAACTATCCGCTGAGTTGCACCCAGATGGGCAACTATGGTTTGACAAGCGGCCTCATGGATCAGATCATCCGTGGCGGGAATTCAGTTGTGGGAACCGGCGACAAATTCATCGCTACATGGGCGGCCGGCAACGAACGCCCCAGCGCCTGCGGCTCGGGCGGTTATGGGACCCTTGCGCCGCCAGCCTCAGCCAAAAACCCAATTCACGTCGGCGCATCAAACACCAACGACAACTCGATGACATCCTTCAGCTCGTGGGGGCCAACCGACGACGGCCGGATAAAGCCCATTGTCGTTGCGGGCGGCGACCAGATCGGCGGCGATGGCGGGATCATGTCCACGATTCCACGCCTGTTTGTGAATCGCGTGACAGCGCTCGATTGCGACGGATCGGGCGACGACTACTGCTATCCCTACGACGTGATGCGGGGAACCTCGATGGCGGCTCCGGCAGTGGCCGGCAGCATCGCCCTGATGCTCCAGGAATACCGGCAGGTCAACCTGACATCGGGCAACTTCTGGCCCGCAAGCGCCAAGGCGATCCTGATCCAGACGGCCAATGACTTCGGCAATCCGGGACCGGATTACAAGTGGGGGTTCGGACAGATCCGGGTCAAGGATGCGGTGGACCTGATTGCGAGGCACGGCTTTTTCCAGAACAGCGTTGACCAGGACGAGACCGATCTCTTCA
This sequence comes from Thermoflexales bacterium, assembly GCA_039917915.1. Lineage (GTDB taxonomy): Bacteria > Chloroflexota > Anaerolineae > J036 > Brachytrichaceae > Brachythrix. The sequence goes on along the minus strand of JBDSIP010000213.1, from coordinate 1,412 downwards.
TCGTCCAGGTGACCGACGCTTCTACGCCGCAGCTCCAGATTTCTTTGGCCTGGGATGACTACGAAGCAACGTTCAATGCCAACCCAACCCTGATCAACGACCTGGATGTCGAGCTGGTGGCGCCGTCCGGCGCGGTCTGGCGTCCGTGGGTGCTCGACCCGGCCAATCCCGCCAACAACGCTACCCGCGGGGTAAACACCCGCGACAATCAAGAGCAGGTCACGGTGCCCGATCCCGAGCTTGGCACCTGGCTGGTGCGGGTGAAGGGCAAGACGGTGCCGGAGGGGCCGCAGGACTACGCGATTGCCTGCGATGGCTGCCGGATCGTGGTCGCTGATGTCTGTCAGGCGACCGCCGGTAAGGCCCCCGTGTTGCCTGCTTTGACCGCCGATGATGGGGCGCCGAGCAACGGCGAAGTGTGGCAACGCGGGCTGGGCGCGGGCGCGCCGTCGTTGTCGCTCGTTCCGGGGACCCGGGAGGATGAGGACGGCGCGGCGCCCCAACGCATCCTGGAATCGCCGGCCACTGTCAGCGCGCGTAACCGCGCCGATCGAATTGGCGCGGAAATGCTGGCATTTGACGTCGCTCGGAATGCGGGGCCCGCCGCGGTGCTCGCCTTCGCGGATAAGGCGAGCACGGAGACCCGCGCCATGATCGCAAGCGAGGTTGACGAGGCCCGGGCTCGCTTCCGCACATCACAAGCGCCAGCATCCGCCCCGGCGGGCTTCGTCCTGCCCTGGGTGGGCGTCAACGGCGCATGCGCCTACTACAGCGTGCAGGCGGCCATCGACGCCGCGCCAAATGGCGCGACCGTGCGCGTATCGACGGGTTTCTTCGCCGAGAACCTCGCCATCGGCGGCGGGAAAGTGATCACGGTCGAGGGCGGCTGGGGAACGTTGTGCACGGCGCCTGGCGCGCAATCCCGTATTGATGCCGCGAGCGGCGGAAGCGTCATTGAAGTCACTGGCGGCGCACGGGTCAAATTGAGCCACCTCGAGCTGGGCTGGGGCACTGGCTTTGGCGCCGGGCTGGATGTCCTTGGCGGCAGCGCCGTCACGCTGGACGACACCAGCATCGTCCACAACAATGGCAGCTACGGCGGAGGCCTCTATATCGGGAGCGGGAGCGAAGTAACGCTCACCAACGGCTCCTTTGCCCGCTACAACACCGCCAGCGGCGACGGCGGCGGGGCCATTGTGTATGGCCGATTGAACGCCGTCGACACGGCCAGCGATATCACCGGCAACTGCGCGGTCAGCGATGGTGGCGGCGTTGCGGTCTCAGGCGGGCAACTGTATCTCAACGCCGCCGACGTCACGGCCAACGAAGCCCGTGGCGCCGCCGGGCGAGGCGGCGGAATCTACGCGACGTATGACGCTGTCGTCACCCTCACCAACGGCGTCTTCATCGGG
>JBDSIP010000212.1:0-3827 GCA_039917915.1 Thermoflexales bacterium | reverse complement strand
ATGCGCCGGTTCATCTTCTCCATTTCGCGGTCACTCAAAAGGGCTTCCTTCTTGGTGAAACGCTCGAACTCGCCCCGCTCTTTCAATCCCTCGAGCTCCGCCAGACGCTCAAGACGGCTCTTAATGGTCCGCCAGTTCGTGAGCGTGCCGCCCAGAAAACGCTCGGTGATGTAGGGCTGGCCAGAGCGCTGGCACTGGGCGATGATCGGATCTTGAGCCTGGCGCTTGGTCCCAACGAACAGGACAAACCCGCCGCGCGCGACGATGTCGCGGATCAGCCCGGCCGCGTGATCAATGGCGACGATGGTCTGCTGCAGGTCGATGATGTGGACGCCGTTCCTCTCCGTGAAGATAAACGGCTTCATCTTGGGGTTCCACCGCTTCGTGCGGTGGCCGAAGTGCACTCCCGTTTCGAGGAGCGCCTTCATTGGCACTACGGACATATTGATCTGTCTCCTTACAATCCTCTGCGCCTGGGGCCGTTGTCGGCCACGCGCGACTGGACAAGCCAGCCACGTCAGGAGTCGTACCCGGACGCATGGTGTGATGTTTTTACCCGTTCTACGGGCCGCCGGAGTTTATCACAGCAGACCAACCCATCAATGGGCGGAAACCATACTCCCGGAGAAGCGCGGGTATCGCTTCCGCAACAAGTCAGCTGTCTGCGTCCAAGGCGAACAAAGCGGGACTAGAATAGCGCCATTATGCGGCTCGTACTTTCTGATGGGCACAAGCAGCGCGTGCGCGCATCGGTACGCGACAAGCAAACGCTATCGGCGCAGGCACCCTAGCGTGGTGGGATGCCGCGACAATCGCGGCGCAATCGAGACCGTATTCGCCCCGGCCGTTGGCCCATTGTGACGCGCAGGCTCGGGCCACTTCGTTTCTATTTTGTTCGCAAGAAAAAGGAATAATCCCATGACAGCGCAAAACATGTCCGGCGCGCTTGCCAGCTTCGAGACTGGAAGCGGCAAAGCCCAGATGTATCGGCTCGACTACTTGAATCGCACCGGGATCGGTGACATCAGCGGGCTGCCGTTCAGCATCAAAGTGATGCTCGAACAGGCCCTCCGCCAGTGCGACGGTTTCGAGATTACCGAAAATGATGTGGCGCGTCTTGCGCGCTGGGACGCCAGGAACACAGGGGGACACGAGCTTCCGTTCAAGCCCGCCCGGGTCATCCTGCAGGACTTCAGCGGCGTGCCGTGCCTGGTAGACCTCGCCGCCATGCGCTCGGCGCTCTCGCGCCTGGGCGTCGATCCGCGCAAGGTGAACCCGCTCGTTCCGGTCGACATGGTGATCGACCACTCGGTCCAGGTCGACTTCTTTGGCACGCACGACGCATATCGGAAGAACCTCGAGAAGGAGTTCGAGCGAAATGGCGAGCGCTACACATTCTCGCGCTGGGGCCAGCATGCCTTTGACAACTTCGACGTTGTTCCGCCCGGGACAGGCATCATCCACCAGGTTAACTTGGAGTATCTGGCCAAGGTGACGATGCTCAAGAATGGGGTCGCCTATCCCGATACGCTTGTTGGGACGGACAGCCACACGACCATGATCAACGGCCTGGGCGTGGTTGGCTGGGGCGTGGGCGGGATTGAGGCCGAGGCAGTCATGGTCGGCCAGCCGCTGTATATCGTCACACCCGAAGTCATCGGCTTCAAACTCAGTGGCGCGCTGCCCGAGGGCGTCACCGCTACCGATTTGACACTGACCGTTGTGCAGATTCTGCGCAGGAAGGGCGTGGTCGAAAAGTTCGTCGAGTTCTTCGGGCGCGGCCTGAGCAGCATGAGCCTGGCCGACCGGGCCACGATCGCCAACATGGCTCCCGAGTACGGCGCGACGATGGGCTTCTTCCCAATCGATGACGAGACGCTGCGGTATTTGCGCGGCACGGGCCGCTCGACCGAAGCCGCGCTCACGGAACGGTATGCCAAGGAACAGGGCCTGTTCCGCACCGACGCGACACCAGATCCGGTCTTCAGCGACACGCTTGAGCTGGACTTGAGCACCGTGGAGCCCAGCCTGGCCGGGCCAAAACGGCCGCAGGACCGGGTGCCGCTCAGGCAGATGAAGGCTCAATTCAGGAGCGCGCTGACTGCCGGGACGAAGGATCGTGGCTTTGGGCTCAGGGACGAGGAACTCAGCCGGACCGCCCATCTCATGGATGGCAACCAGGAGCTCATCCTCGGTCACGGCGCGGTCGTCATCGCGGCCATCACCAGTTGCACAAACACCAGCAACCCGAGCGTCATGCTCGGGGCCGGGCTGTTGGCCAGGAAGGCGGTTGAGAAAGGACTGCGCGTGCCGCGGTATGTCAAAACATCACTGGCGCCGGGTTCCAAGGTCGTGACCGAATATCTGAGGGATGCCGGCCTGATCGCGCCGCTGGAAGCCCTGGGCTTCAACGTGGTCGGCTACGGCTGCACGACCTGTATTGGCAACAGCGGTCCCCTGCCCCAGGCAGTCGCCACGGCCGTCCAGGCCGCCAATATCGTGACCAGCGCTGTGATAAGTGGCAATCGAAACTTCGAGGGCCGGGTCCACCCGCTCGTCAAGGCGAACTATCTGGCCTCACCGCCGTTGGTCGTCGCCTACGCGCTGGCGGGCAGGACCGATATTGATCTCACAACCGAACCAATCGGATTGGGCAAAGACGGCGCGCCGGTCTATCTCAAGGATATCTGGCCGAGCCAGGCGGAGATCCGCGAGGCGACTGACGCCCACATTCACCCGGAAATGTTCACTTCGCAATATGCCACGGCCCGCGATGGCACCGAAGCCTGGCAGAAGATCACCGGGGCCGAGGGTGATCTGTATGCGTGGGACTGGAGCAGCACCTATATTCAGGAGCCGCCCTACTTCGAGGGCTTTGGGCTGGTTATTCCCGACATCATGCCAATCGTTGGAGCCCAAATCCTCGGTCTGTTTGGCGATTCGATCACGACCGACCATATCTCTCCGGCCGGAGATATCGCCCTCAACAGCCCGGCCGGTCAGTGGCTGGTCGAGCGCGGAGTGGACAAGGAAGACTTCAACCAGTACGGCACGCGGCGCGGCAACGACAAAATCATGACCCGCGGCACGTTCGCCAACATCCGGTTGAAGAACCTGCTTGTCCCGGGGATCGAAGGTGGCATCACGGTGCATCATCCGACGGGCGAAATCATGTCGATCTTTGACGCGGCCATGCGCTACAAGGCGGCAGGGACCGCGCTGGTTGTCATCGCCGGCAAGGAATACGGCACCGGCTCGAGCCGGGACTGGGCGGCCAAGGGCTCCTCGCTGCTCGGGGTGCGGGCCGTCATCGCGGAGAGCTACGAGCGCATCCATCGCAACAACCTGGTCGGGATGGGCGTCATGCCCTTGCAGTTCGAGCCTTGGCAAAACGCCGAGTCGCTGGGCATCACGGGCAGGGAGCGCTTCGATATCGCGGTGAGCGGCGAGGTCAAGCCGCGCCAAGCCCTGACAGTGAAGGCTACCCGCCCGGACGGCAGCACGTTCTCATTCGAGGCGATCGCCAGGCTTGACACGCCGGTCGAAGTCAACTACTACCGCAACGGGGGGATCCTGCAGACCGTGCTGCGGGGGATGGCAAAGGGCGGCTAACGGCACAGGTCAGGCGTGATCTGTCATTTTTCAGCGCAGCATCGCGCAGCGGGTCGCTGAAAACTGATGGGCACGCCTGACGCGTGACGTCTGTCGCACGACACCTAGAAGATATCCCAAATAACATCCGGCGAGATCACAATCCCCGCGCTTCGCGCGGGGAGTGTGATCTTGCCCCTCATTTTTGGGATGACGGAGCCGGGGATATGGCTCCC
>JBDSIP010000211.1:0-3287 GCA_039917915.1 Thermoflexales bacterium | reverse complement strand
GGCGCCGTGCACGGCGTTGGCGCTGGGCGCATGGCGCGCGGGGCGTGGCGCACGCTGCAGGGCATTGTTGCCGCATGGCGCCTGATTGGCCGCTTCCGGCCTGACGTCGCCTTGCTGACGGGCGGATTTGTGGGCGTGCCCGTGAGCATCGCTGCGTGGCTGAGGCGCGTTCCGGCAGTGGTTTTTCTGCCCGACATCGAACCCGGTCTGGCCCTGAAAGTCATGGCGCGCCTGGCCTGGCGGGTAGCAGCCACCACCCCCGACTCGGCGGCCTGGGTATCCAAAAACAAACTTGTGCCCACGGGCTATCCACTGCGCGAGCCGTTTCTGGCGGTTACGCGCGACGGTGCGCGAGCGAAGCTTGGGATTGCTACAGGCGAGCGCGTGCTTCTTGTCTACGGCGGAAGCAAAGGCGCTCGCAGCATCAACCGGGCGGCGCTCGATGCGCTCCCGCGCTTGCTCAAGCGGGCCATCCTGATTCATGTCTCGGGCGAGGGCGATTGGGCCGAAGTGCAGGCTGCCCGAAATGCACTCAGCACGACGGATAAGGCGCGCTACTGCGCCTACGCCTACTTGCACGAGGACATGATCGACGCGATGGCGGCGGCGGATTTGGTGGTCTGTCGATCAGGCGCCAGTTCGCTCGGGGAATTGCCCGCCCTGGGTCTGCCTGCGATACTGTCGCCCTATCCGCACGCCTGGCGTTATCAGCGTGTGAACGCCGACTATCTGGCCGCGCGCGGCGCGGCGGTGGTGCTGGAGGATGGCGCACTGGGAGATCCTGACAAGGGTCTGGCGGCGCGCGCGATTCAACTGCTGGACGACGCGCCAGCACTCGAGACGATGCGCCTGGCATCGCGCCGGCTCGCCCGGCTCGACGGTGCTGATAACATCGCAGTCTTGCTGGCGAAAGCCGCGGAGCGAACCCATGATTAATGCTGATGTCGTCTTCATCGTCTTTGTCATCATGTTTGGCGCGATCGGCGCCATCCGTGGCTGGGTGCGCGAAGTGCTGGTCACGTTCAGCATGATCTTCGCCTTGTTTGTAGTTAACCAGTTTGGGAAGGAGCTTGGCTCGCTCGCCGGCACGGCCGGTCCAGAATGGAAGTGGTTTTGGAAGGCGTTTCCCTTCATTTTGATCAGCTTCTTTGGTTATCTAGGCGGGGTCGTCACGAAGGCAAAGGGCGGTGACGGCAAGCGCGATGTCGCCCAGGGCGTGTTGTCGGTAGTGATCGGTCTGTTCAATGGTTTCATTTTGTTCAGCACACTTGCCTACTTTGCCTATCAGGCGGGAATCCTGAGCAACAACAGCTTCTCGGCGGCCGGCAAGCTGCTGTTCACAAAGCCCGACACGGGTTGGGATCAGTTCTTCTTTGTCAAGAACTCCGCCGCCGCCTTCTTTTCGGGACCGTCGCTGACTCTGGTGCTGATCGCCATCGTGCTTTTCATCCTCATCGTCATCATCTGAGCATGCGGATTCATCTTCTCGGCATTGGCGGCGCCGGAATGAGCGCGATCGCGCGCATCCTGCGCGCCCGCGGCGACGACGTGAGTGGCGACGATCGGGTCGCATCGGCAGCGCTCGATGCCCTCAATTCCGAAGGGATTCCGGCCTGGGTGGGCCACGATCTTGCTCACCTCGAGGGTGTCGAAGCTGTCGCGCCATCATCGGCGATCTCGCGGGATGAGCCCGAGCTCGTCGAAGCGCGCCGGCTCGGGCTGCCCATCTGGCATCGGGGCGACCTGCTGAACGAACTACTGCGCGATCGCGTGGCTGTCGCCGTCGCGGGCACGCATGGCAAGAGCACAACCACCAGCATGATCGCGACCGTGCTGAGCGACGCCGGGCTCGACCCGTCCTTCATCATCGGCGCCACACCTCAACCGTTGGGCGTGAACGCGCGGCATGGCGCCGGCGAGGCTTTCGTGCTCGAGGCCGACGAGTACGACCGGACCTTTCTGCGTTTGGCGCCGCGGATCGCCGTGATCACCAATGTTGAGTTCGATCACCCCGACACGTACGCTGATCTGAATGACACCAAGAATGCCTTTGCTCTGTTTGCCCGCAGCGCTCCCGCGGATGGGGCTGTGATCGTTTGCGCCGACGACGCCGGCGCGCAAGATGTCGTTGCGCGGGCGTCGCCACTGGCAGCTCCCGTCATCGATTACGGCTTGAGGCGCGGGGCGTGGCGCGCGCATCATCCGCGCCCGAATGCGCTGGGTGGCGTCGACTTCGACTACAGCGGGCCCGCCGGTCAATTGGGCGGCTGCTCACTGCGTGTTCCAGGAGACCACAATGCCCTGAATGCGTTGTGCGCGTTGGTGGTCGCGGATGCGCTCGGCGTGCCGGTCGACATTGCGGCGCGCTCGCTGGGCGGGTTCGCAGGTGTCGGGCGCCGCTTCGAGCTGCGGGGCGAAGCGCGCGGTGTGCGGGTCATCGACGATTATGGGCACAACCCAACCAAAATTCGGGCCACTCTCGCGGCTGCCCGGCAGCGCTACCCCGTGGCGCGCCTGTGGGCGGTTTGGCAGCCTCATACGTTCAGCCGGACCCGGGCGTTGATTGAGGAATTCGCGTCCGCGTTTGGCGATGCCGATGAAGTACTGGTGCTCCCGGTGTATGCCGCGCGCGAGCGTATTGAAGACTTCCCCTACGACGCGGCGTGGCTAAATTCGATCGCGATCTCGCGTCGTTTGCGCCACCCGTCGGCGCGCCCGGTTGCCACGATGAATGACGCCACCGGCATGCTGTTTGGCCTGGCCCGCGGGGGCGATGTCGTCATCACCCTTTCCGCCGGGGATGGAAACGCCGTTGGCGAGCGCCTGCTCTCGATGTTGCGGGGGGCCGACCGATGATGGACATCAGCGCCACCGAGTTGCGCGCGCGGGCGAAGACAAATGAACCGTTGTCGCGCTATACCACGGCCCGCGTCGGCGGTCCGGCCGATCTCCTGATTGAAGCGCGCACAACGGAGGAACTATTGTCACTCGTCCAGCGCGCCGACGCGATCAGCATGCCGTGCCATATTCTTGGCAGCGGCGCGAATGTGCTGGTCAGCGATCTGGGCGTGCGCGGGCTCGTCATCGTCAATCGCGCGCGCGAGATTCGCTGGAAAACGCTGGATGGCAATGCGCGGGTCGAGACGGATTCGGGTGTCGCGCTGATCACCCTGGCGCGGGAGTGCGTCGAGCGCGGCCTGGGCGGCCTGGAATGGGCGATCGGCGTGCCCGGTACGGTTGGTGGTGCGGTGGTTGGGAATGCCGGGGCGCACGGTTCCGATGTGAAC
>JBDSIP010000210.1:0-6832 GCA_039917915.1 Thermoflexales bacterium | reverse complement strand
CTTCGCGGCTCATACATTCAGTGGCGAAATGACAATCCCCCGCGCGAAGCGCGGGGGATTGTCATTTCGCCACGCTTTATTTGCCTCGGCTTTCGGCGCGTTGAGTCGGTTCGTCACAGCACACGCCGCAGGCGTCGAAGGCGGCGGTCTCGATTAACATCAACGCGTCACAAACGGGGCCTTGACCAAAGGACGGACTCAAAACTCAGGAGAAATCACGATGCGCAAGAGCAAGATGCTGGAGAAGTTCCGCAGCGGGCGATTCGCCCGGGTCTGTTCGCTCGGCCATTTCCTGCCGTTCTACGTGCGGTATGCGGCCCAATACCGGTTTGACGGCATTTGGCTGGATCTTGAACATCGGGCCATGAGCGAGCGCGAAGTCCAGACCATCCTGGCCCTGTGCCACGCCTCCGACATAGACTGCATGGTTCGGCCGCCTACGCTTGAACGGACCAGGCTGTATCGCTACCTCGAAGATGGCGCCAGCGGATTTTTGGTCCCGCTCATCTCGACGCCCGAACTTGCGCGCGATCTCGTCCAGGCGGCCAAGTTCCCGCCCATCGGCAATCGCGGGATTGATGGCGCGGGCCTGGATGCCGACTTTGGCGTCGCGTCCTGGGGGCCGGGTATGGACTTTCCAGCGGATGCCAATCGCGAGACCTTCATCCTGCCCCAGATCGAGACACTCGAGGCCGTGGGTAACGCCGAGGCCATTGCTTCGATCGAGGGCATTGACGGACTGTTCATTGGTCCGGGCGATCTCACCCTGCGCCTGGCCCACGCCCCGGCGGGCAGCGCGATGACGTTTGAAAGGGCCGTCGAGATTGTGGCCGCGGCCTGCAAGAAGCACAACAAGGTGTGGGGCCTCGCGGTTGGGTCGCTCGACGCGCTTAAGCGCTACCGGGCCATGGGCGCGCAAATCCTCCCCTGGGGCGGCGACTTTGCGCTCATGCGCGTGCTCGATACGTGCAGCAAGGAACTTGACGCGGCCGGCGTGTAGCGCTTACGTGAGCCGCGGCCATCCGATGCTCATATTCGATGGCGACTACCCGATGGCATATGGGGCCCTGGATCTCAACCGGGATCTGACCCTGACCATCGAGGCGGCTCGCGCGCAACCGGACAAGGATCCGGCAACACAATCGCCGAACGCGGGGATCATGGCTACCCTGCCAGAGATGCGCCGCGGTTGTGTTGCGGCAGCATTGGTGAAGGTGGTGGGTCGGATCAAACGGATCGACAGCCCGTTGTGGGGCTATGCGAGCGGACACTCCGCCTACGCCGCTGCTCAGGCTGGGCTGGCCTACTACCGCATTCTCGAGCGTCAGGCGCATGCGCGCATTCTGCGCACGCGCGATGACTTCGTGAGCCACATGGCGCAATGGCAGGCAGCGCAAGCGCGTGGTGAGGACACGGCCAATCTGCCGGTGGGGTTTGTGTTGGGCATGGAAGGAGCCGATCCCATCCTGTGGCCGGAGCACGTTGGCGATTGGTGGGTTGATGGTCTGAGAGTCGTCAGCCTCACTCACTATGGCGTCAGCACTTACGCGCACGGAACGGGCACCGCAGGAGGGTTGACCGACAAGGCTCGGCCCTTGCTGCGCGAAATGGAGCGGATCGGCATGATCCTGGATGTGACCCATCTGGCTGACCAAAGTTTCTGGGAGGCACTCGATGTGTATGCCGGTCCCGTGATCGCCAGCCACCAGAATTGCCGTGCTCTGGTGCCTGGGGAGCGTCAATTCAGTGACCAGCAGCTGCGCGCCGTCATCGGACGTGGTGGCGTCATTGGCGCGTCGATGGACAGCTGGATGCTCCATATTGGCGAAGGCTTGGACTGGACAAAGGCGGGTGTGACGAACCGGCGCGCGGTATTCGAGCGGAGGGCCGTGACCCTCGAGCACGTGGCCGACCACATCGACCGCGTGTGTCAGCTCGCCGGGAACGCGCGACACGCGGCGATTGGCGGCGATACCGATGGCCAGGGCGGCGCCGACGGCGCGCCCGCGGATGTCGACACCGTGGCAGACTACCAGAAGCTCGAAAAGGTCCTCAACCGGCGCGGATACGCTTCATACGACGTCGAGGACATTTTTATCGGCAATTGGGCACGTTTCTACTTGCGCTGGTTGCCGGGCCCCTACAATGCTCCGCCATGAAACTCAAAGCCACCCACCACGTCGCCATCCTCACTCAAAACTTCGCCGCCATGGAGCAGTTCTACACCGGCACGCTTGGCCTTAGAGTCACCAGGCGCTGGGATCAACGCGCCATCATCTTCATCGATATCGGCAGCACGACCATCGAGATGATCGGGCGTGAGACCGCGCCTGCGGCCGGAACAACGCCTGGCCCGATCCACCATATCGCCCTGCATGTGGAGGATGTCGATGCCGCTCACGCCGAGTTGGTCACCCTTGGCGTCAAAATCAAAAGCGCTCCGGCCAACTTCGAGAATGTGCGGATCTGTTTCTTCTTTGATCCCGACGGCAACAGCCTGGAGCTGGTTGAGGACCCGCGCGCAAGCGGGAAGTAACCCACGTGACCGGGTGATCCAACTGCGCTGGTGTGTGTCCGGTTGCAAGGATCCGCGATCAGGACATTGTCATGGCGCGCGGCCCAAACGCCGATAAGAGCGCCGTCTTCATGGTTGATCAGCGATGATATGCAGCACGCCAAGGGTAACAAGCCCGTCTTGCGGCGAAAAAAGGGAATCAGCGGATACGGCCAGCCTTTCCCCGGATACGGCTTCAAACCAGCCTAGCCTTACTGAGTAGTCGCCCGGTGCCAGTGCCTGCGGAAGCCGAACATCCAAAGCGTCGTTAATGGTCTCGCTGGCGCGCCAGGCTGATGTCGGGTAGGTACTTTTTCTCGGCTGGTTGTCTTGCTGCGCGACCAGCTTTCCGCTCGCGTCCAGCACATGCACGAAGCTCACATAGTCAGCCGTGACGGCCGCCGAGGCTCGCCACTGTAAAGCAATCTGGGCAACCGATCCGGCCTTTGCCGATTCAGGCAGCGTGAAACGGGTCAGCCCTATGCGGTCGCCAAAACTGGCCACGGGCGGCGCGGCAAAACGCGCGGCCAGAGCGTCAAGTGGCGTGGCATGTGTACTCGAAATACGAATCATTCCAACGCGTGGCTCGCAGGACACACGCGCACTCGAACCGCCGGGCGTCATCGCTACGCACGTCGCGGGCAGGATCGTGTTCAGTTCCTGATCAAACCAGGCTATTTTGAAGACCCCGGTGGTTGGGACACTGGCGTGCGGGCGGATGGGAATATCAATCGTGTCGGCGAATGTCGCGCCCGCCGTCCAGGCGCTGGAGGGGTAGTTGTTGCTTCCGGGCGTCTGCTGCCAACTCGCCTCGAGCGAGACCCCGTCGATGCCAAAAAGCTCAAAGCGCACGCCGTGGTCGCGGGCGATCGGTTTCAGAACCCGCCAGAAGAGCTTGATTTGGGCCGTATCGCCGACGTTGGAATTCGGTTTTGGCTGGGAGTACCCCAAGAGTTCAATTGCATCCCCAAAGATGAGCGTTGTGCGGATCTGAATGTCGGTAGGAATCGTCGTCGGGTCAAGAAACACCGGCAGTTGATATGCCTGCCGCAACACCACCACTGGCGCCAAGAGTGAGAAGAGCGACAAGCCCGACACAACTGCGATACTCCAGGCCCGGCCGGCAACGCGCATTCTCCAGCGCGACATGGTGAGGGCGAGCAAGATGCAGATAGCGCCAAGGGCGGGCAGGAAGAATCGCCCACCTACGAACAAGGGCTCACCTCGCGCCACCGGCGCGGCAACGACGGCGCCGATGAGGCCAAGCATCAGCAGGATTTCCCAACGTTGGGGGCCGAGAATCAAGCCGACAACCACGCTTAGCGCAAAGGTCACCGCGAACGAAGCCGCGATCAAGCGCCAAGACTCAGGGGGCGGCAGCGTACCCCAACTGTACTGGCCAATAGTCGATACCCAGGCATCCAACCAGTTCACGTTGCTGATCACGTTGATGGTCGACGAGTCGCGAGGCGTATTGTCGGGCCGAGCCCCAAAAGACTGCGCTGGGGCCAGGGATTGGGTCGTCTTGCTGAGGAACGAGATGGCCGCCCCGAACTGGCGCGACGTCCGACCCTCAGACAAGGGGATGCTGGCGGCCACGAATCCCGTAACGAACGCAATTGCCGTCAGAAACATCAGTATCGCGCGCGTGTTCTTGCGAAGCAGTTCACGCGCGAGTACCAGCCCCAGTCCGCCAATCGCTGCGACCAGGAGTGTGAGGCCATTGTCCTTGGTCAGTACCGAAGCGGCGCCGGCGGCCGCGAGGCCGAGCCACCAGCGCCATTTTCCCGGACGCCGGACAAGCTCGGCAATTTGCCACAACACGAGACTTCCCATCAGCGCCATTCCCGTGTCGTTTGTGACGACCCCGTTCATGTAGACAAGCATCGGCCAGATCGCGTGCACGAATGCCGCCACGGGCGCGATCATGGCCTGTTTCGGGAACAAGACGCGCGCCGTACGCCATGTCAGGATCACGCAAAGCGTGCCGGGAATAATGCTGAGAAGGCGGGCCAGGCGAATGGCCAGAACCGTGCCACGCCATGGCAGGGCCTCGACTTCGGGCTGATACACGGTCCAGGTCCGGCCGGACGCCGTGTATTTCGGGCGGAGATCGTCAGTAGTGTCGATGAGGGCGAACGGAATTGCGGGCAAAAAGTAGTAAAGGGGCGGCTGGTGAGACTCGTCGTAGTCGCTCAATCTAGTTCCGACGGGCGGCAGGCCGCCAGTCTGCCCGATGTGCCGCGCATAGAAGATATGCCCCGGTTCGTCATATGACTCCCAGAGCGGAACGGAAAGAGAGGTGTAGACGGACAACGCGATGTGAAGCGTTACGAGTATCGCGAGCGTATGGCGTCGCGCAAAGGAAAATGCAGTGGGCTGCTCCATGTGGACTTTATGAGATACGAATCACGATTGTACGCGGGGCGTTCATCGGCATCGCGCGGGTGCGCCTGTAACGGCCCAGGATTGGACCCAACGCGGTGCGTACAATCGCCAAGGTACTGAGATGAAAGATGTTACACAGAGACCACACGGCCCATTTGGGCCGCGCCTTGCTGAGGCCCGCCGATGGTTTCCCGCCGTCCTCGTCGTCGCGCCGGCGCTGATCTACATCGCGGCGCTTGTTACGGGCCGCGGTTTTGTGCTCGGGTGGGTTCGCGCCGATTCAGTCTCATGGCGCGAAGCGCTGCCGCTTGGCATGACGTATGTCGCCTATCTGTTGTTTGTCTTTGTCGCCATTGTCGGGCCGGTTTCTGAGCGCATCCCCGGCTGGGTCAAGTGGATTGGCCTGATCGGCGGGTCAGTCGCGCTGCAGATCGCGGCGACCGCCGTCGTCGAACCTTATCCGATCCGGGGCATCTTCTTCAGACAGTTTTCTCAATTCAGCAGCGGCTATTTTTCGGTCGGCGCGCGCTGGGACAACCTCGCGGACGTCTTTGCCAACTACATTCAGCAGAGCCAGGCCTGGCCGATTCATCCGCGAAATCAGCCGCCGGGTCTCATGCTCATCTTCTGGGGCATGACCCGGATTGCCTCACTCATGCAGCCCGTTTTTGCGTCCGTAGCGTCCACCTTCCGGCCGCTGACCTGTTTTGACGAGGGTCTCACCCCGCTGAGCGACGCTCAGGTGATGGGCGGTGTCCTGGGGGTCGCGATCGAGTTCATCGCGGCGACCCTGGCGATTATTCCGTTGTGGCACCTGGTGCGCCGGCTGTCCAACGCGCGGGCGGCCTGGCTGGCAGCAGCGCTGTATCCAATGACTGCCTGCATGCTCGCCTGGGCGTCGCGCTGGGATCGCTCCTTCGTGTACGTGTCGATCGGGGGAATTGCCTTGATTGAGAATGTGCTCGAGGCATCCCGGGCAGGAAGGCGGCCGCGCGCGATCGGATCGGCCGTCGCGCTCGGCACTCTGTTGGCGGTGGGTTTGTTTATGGCCTACAAGCTGACGCCGGTCTTGCTGGCACTGGGTCTGTATGCTTTGGCGCGGGCCGACCAGCTTCGACGGGCCGATACATCCACGTGGTCGCGGCGCTGGTTGGCGTCCACTGCCTTATCTGGTTTGATCGTTGGCTGCACCATGGTGGTGATTTGGGCGGGTTTTGCCTTTGCGACGGGATTCGATGTCGTCACGCATTTCCAGGCGTCGGTCGGCTTTCACTCTGGAATGGAGCGACCCTATTGGCCATGGGCCATATACAGCGCGCTGGATATCCTTAATCACATTGGACTGCCCTTTGTCATGGTTGCGCTCCTGTGGGGTTGGCGCAAGTGGCATCCGCTGGCCCTGGCGTTTTTTGGCACGATATTCGTACTATCGATCTTTCGGATCACCCACGATGAGACGGGCAGATTGTTAACCTATCTCGCGCCGCTCGCGATTGGCTTGGCCGCGATGGCGCTTGCCGATGGCCTGCCAGTCCCTGGCGGGAACCGGTCGCCCGATCCGGCCGCCCCGCGCGCGCGGCGCATCGAGATGGGGGTCATTGCGCTGGCGACAACCCAGATCTTCGTTCATCTTCTTCTTTTGCGGGTGATCAGCTATGGCGTGGATCCGCTCACGGTGGCGCCGGCAAACCCGCCCGCCAGCATGACCCAGACCAGCATCCGTTTTGGGCCGAATGGCGAGCTGCGGCTTGTTGGTTACGAGCTGCCGGACAGCCTCACGCCAGGTCAGCACACTGACGCGGTATTCTATTGGCGTCTCGAGGCCGAACGGCCTCCCCAGACTTCATACAAAGTGTTCATGCATGTGTCCAGTACATTGGACGATACCGA
>JBDSIP010000209.1:0-3079 GCA_039917915.1 Thermoflexales bacterium | reverse complement strand
CGCGCACGACCCCGTCCACCACCCAGCCGGCATCCAGCGCGCCGATCCGGGCGGCCTCGGGCCGGATGAGTAACGTGATTGGCTCATCCATTTTCTGGCCTGGCCCGATGGCCAGACGGACCTCGCCCAGCGCGGTGCGCGCCAGCACCGAATCCGCCTCGCGCGAGACCACGCTCGCCTCCAGCAGATTGGAGAATCCCAGAAAGCGCGCTACCTCGACACTGGCCGGGGCGCGGTAAATCTCATCCGGTGTCCCCGCCTGGGCGACCAGGCCATCCCGCATGACGATGATCCGGTCGGCCAGGGCGAACGCTTCCTGCTGGTCGTGGGTGACGTACAACGTTGTGACACCTTGGCCGGCCCGGGATAGGATCTGGTCCAGCTCGTCCAGCAGGTGGTCATGCAGCTCGCGGTCGAGGGCGCTGAGCGGCTCGTCGAGCATGAGCAGGCGCGGCTCGGGCGCCAGTGTGCGGGCGAGGGCGATCCGCTGGCGCTCACCGCCCGAGAGCGTGTAGACCTTGCGCGGGCCGAAGCCGGGCAGCCCGACCAGGGCCAGGAGTTCGTCCGTCCGCGCCCGCCGATCGGCGGGCGCCTTTCCGCGCATGCGCAAGCCGAAGGCGATGTTGTCGGCCGCGCTGAGATGTGGAAACAGCGCGCCGTCCTGGAACATCATCCCAAAGCCGCGGGCATGGACGGGCGTCCCGTCGATCCGGATGCCATCAAACCAAACCTCGCCGCTCTCCTGCGTCTCGATCCCGGCGATGATGCGCAGGAGCGTCGATTTGCCGCACCCGCTCGGACCGAGCAGGCACACCACCTCGCCGGCCGCGGCCTCGAGCGACACGCCCCGCAGCAGCGGCGCGCCGTCGTAGTCCTTGGTGATCGCGCGAACCGATAGCATCAGCGCAAAAAGGTGTAGATGGCGACCCCGCTCAGCAGCAGCCCCCACGCGCCGAGAATGACTGGCAGCGCCCAGACCGACTTGAAGTTCACCGGCATCGCCCGGGCCGGATTGAGCGGATCGTAGGCAATCGTCAGCTTCTGTTGGGCCCGATAGAAACGGCGACCCGAATACGTGTCGATGATTTTGTGGCCCGCGCCATCGGGTGTGTGAAACAGGATGTGGGCCTGGTTTGAGAACAGGGTCCGATTGTCGCGAAAAGTCTCCACCCGGCTCACCACACCGGTAGCCCGGGCCGTCCCGGCCAGAAAGCGGCGCCGAAACGCCAGCGAGATGAGCCCGCCCAGGATGAGCAGGGGGCCGCCAATTGCGCAGATCAATTGGGCGATTTGCTGCTGGGTCATAGTTCGTGGTTTGGCTGCATACGGTCGATCAGAAGCATCCCGGCCGCGGTGACGGCCATCAGCAGGCTGCTCATCGCCAAAGCCTGGCCGTAGTTTAGCGCCCCGGGCTGGCTGAGCAAGCGGGCGATGACCACTGGCACGGTCGGAAACTCGGGCCGGGCAATCAGCAGCGATGCGCCAAACTCGCCCAGCGATGTGGCGAAAGCGAACGCGAGCGCGGCGATCAAGGGCTGGGCGAGCAGGGGCAGGTCAATCTCAAGCCGCGCGCGCCAGGGCGGGCTCCCCAGCACGGCGGCAGCCTGGCGCAAGCGCGGATCGAGCGCCCGCAGCGCCGGAGTCAATGTGCGCACAACGAACGGTAGCGCGATCAGGGTGTGCGCCAGAGGTATCAGCCATGGCGATCCAACCATCTGCAGCGGCGGGCGGTTGAAGGCCACGATGTATCCCAGCCCGAGCGTCACTGCCGAGGTGCCGAGTGGCAGCAGGAGCAGGGCGTCGAGCAGGGCAGGTGCGATCCGCAGACCGCGGATGGCGGGTCCCCGCCGACGGTTCGCGGTCTGCGGTTCGCGCTCCGCCGTCATCGCCACCGCCAACGGCAGACCAAGCGCGAGCGCGAGGCCGGCCGTCGCCGTCGCGGCGGCCACCGAGTTGCGAATGGCCTCGAGCGGCGGAACGAAGAATGCCGAACCGCGCGGGTTGCGCTCGAGAGCGATGAAATAACGAAAGAGACTGGCCGGGTCGAGCCCGCCATCCAGGGGCAGGCTGCCCGCGACCAGCGCAGCCAGCGGCAGGCCGCACAACAGCAGCGCCACGGCCGCCGCAAAGACGGCCATGGCGCGCGGGCCCGGTCCGCGCGGCGCGGCGCGGGTGTCCGAGGCCGGCCGCATCGCCAGGGGCGCGGCGGTCCGGGCTTGCAGCCGGCCATTGACCAGCCCAAGGGCCACCGTCGCCAGCATTTGGATCAAGGCCAGGGCCGCCGCCACATCCAGCCGGAGCAACTGCGCGCTCTGACGATAAATCTCGACCTCCAAGGTCGCCCAGCGGGCGTTTCCCAGCAGCAGCACGACCCCGAACGAGCCAAAGGTGAACAGGAAAACCAGCGCCGCCGCCGAGCCGATGGCCGGCAGGGCGAGTGGCAGCGTTACCCGCCACAGGGTCTGCCAGCGGGTGGCTCCCAGCGTCGCGGCCGCGCTTTCAAGGCGCGGATCGATCGCGCTCCAAAATCCGCCCACGATCCGAATCACGACGCTGACGTTGTAGAAGGCATGGGCGATCAGGATCATTGGCAGCGTGCCCAGCAGTTGGATGGGCGGCTGCTCGAGGCCAAGCAGCCCCTGCAAGGCCGTGTTCGCCAGCCCGCGCGGACCGAGCAGGGCTGCAAACGCCGCGGCCACGACGACCGCGGGCATGACGAAAGGCACGCCCGCCAGCGCCCGCAGCAGCCGGTCTCCCCGGAATCGGTAACGGGCGAAGGCGTAGGCCGCCGGCAGCCCGAGGGCGAGTGTCAGCAGCGTCGACGCGCCGGCCTGGACGGCGCTGAGCACAACGGTCTCGGCATAAACCTCGGGCCGCAGCAGGGTCGCCACAAGTTCGCCGCCGCTCACGGCGCTGGGCGCCGCGCTCAGCATCCCGATCGTCGCCAGCGGGTAGCACAGAAAGACGGCGAGGAAGGCGAGCGGGAGGATCAGGGGATTGCGGACGGCCGACCACAGTCCGCGGACGGCTGCTAGCACGGGGCGGTTCGCCTGCGGTCCGCCGTCAATGGCCTGCCGTC
>JBDSIP010000208.1:0-8205 GCA_039917915.1 Thermoflexales bacterium | reverse complement strand
AGATCGATAACGGTCCGGATTCCGTAGGCGCGGACTTCCTCCAGGCCGGCCGGGGTAAGCCGGAAGAGCCCATCGGCGCGCACAATGGCGCCGAAACGGGTACGGCCGCCGCCCCGCAGGGGCAAGCCCCCGAGATCACGGACGTTCAGACAGGCGGACCAACGCACGGTGCGCACGGCCGAAGGGATTGAAAGTGTTGCAGACATCGCGCCTTTATACCCCACCCGGCGCGCTTGATTCGTTCAAAATGACGGTCTTCGCCAGGCAAAGCGCCTCATCGAACGCCGAGCGCCGCACGCTGATCAGGTTCCCGCCCGGCGGGCCGAGGACGGCAATGGGCTGGTCAAGACCCGCAAAACGGAAGCACTATGTCTCGTCGTGAAGCCCGCAGGCGCGCAGCGAAAACACGCTGTCACACTTTGGAGGCGGCCTGACGCTGATCATGGTACTGAACAAAGGTCAGTACCGCCATGGCCTCCTGTATGTCGTCCAGGCTCACCAACCCAAGATACTCCCCTTTGCGCAGCACCAATCCAACCCGCGCGCCCTGCTCGTGCAGGATGGTCCGGGCTTCGTCCAGAGATTTGTCCGCGTCCAGCGATACCATGTCGCGTTTCATCACCTCGGTGACAAATGGATCGTAATCCAGCCTGGCCAATGAGCGAATCACGTCGTCACGGGTAACGATCCCAATAGGCTTGGCGCCCTGCAGGACGGCGAAATCGGGCTGATAACTGGTGAGGATGAAGTCAACGACCGCGCTGACTTTGTCACTCATTGCCAGTGTCAGGGCGTGCTTGTTGTAGGCATCGCCGATCTTGCGCGTGTCAAAGATGCCGCGCGAAAGATGAGCCCGGCCGGCCATCACCTCCTGGCCTGCGCCAAAGAAAATGAACACCGCGATCAACGCCAGGACGAGGTTGCCGCTAATCACCCCGAACACACCCAGACCAATTGCGATCGTCTGACCTACGAAGATCGCCACCCGAGTTGCGCGCGGGAATCCGATCGCCATTGCGAGCAATGAACGAAAGATTCGTCCGCCATCGAGCGGAAAAGCCGGGATCAGGTTGAAGACGACCAGGCTGATATTGGCCGAGAAGAGCCAGAACAGCAGGGTGTTGAGCGAAGGGTCATTCGCAGTCTCCGGGAGCAATCCGCGCCCATCCAGAAGCGACATCCGAACCTGCGCCCCAACCGGAATCGCAAGGAGCAACGCAATCACGACATTGACGAGCGGGCCGGCAATCGCGATGAGGAATTCCTGGATCGGCTTATCAGGCTGCTTGTTCATCAAGGCCACGCCGCCAAGCGGCAGAAGAATGATTTCCCGGACGGGCACCCCCAGGCGATTCGCGACGATGCTGTGGCCCAGCTCGTGCAGCGTCACGCAGGTAAACAAGAGCAGCATCAGGACGACCCCAAAGAGGGCCCCATCCAATCCGCCGCCCTGCCCACCCCATTGGATCGCGCCCAGAGCGAGGATCAGAAAGAAGGTTATATGAACACGAACATTGATGCCTGCGATCTGGGCAATTCGAAACGACCAAGTCATGGGTGATCTCCTGTAAGGGATTGTTCTGGCCGACAAATATGTACAGCGCATTAGATCACGCCGAATGCTCACCACACACAGAGCCAACGCTCAGTAACGGAGCCGCAATCGCTGGAAGCAATCCTAAATACATCTGGCGGGATCGCAAGCCCCGCGCGAAGTGCGAGGATTGCGGTCCCGCCCCTCATTTTCAGGATGACTTTTAGGATTCACAGTACCATGGGCCCATGAAAATCGCCCTCATTGCACTCCCTTATTCAAACGATGTCGCGCGCTGGGGCGGCGCAAAAGGCCCCCAGGCATTCCTGGACGCGGGCCTCGAAGCGGCGTTGCGCTCCCGGGGACACCGCGTCGGAAAACCGATCAGCGTCAAACTCCCGCGCGCCAAGCGCGAACGCGACACCATCAACAACCTGGGCTACCTGGCGGCTCGGGTCAGCGACGTCGTGGCCGACGCGATCGGACGCGGCGAGTTTCCCATCGTCATGCAGGGAAACTGCACCGGGTGCGTTGGACCAACGGGCGGCCTGGCCCGCGCGTTGGGTTCGGCCGGGATCGTGTGGTACGACGCGCATGGCGACCTCCACACGATGAAGACAACCAGCACCGGCCTGCTGGGCGGGATGCCCTTTGCGGTTTGTCTGGGCTGGGAATTTGACGATTGGCGCGAACGGGCCGGACTGCGCGTGCCTGTTCCTCCGGCTGCGGCCGCGTTGATCGGCGCGAGCGACCTGGATCCTGAAGAGGTTGAGGCGCTGACAGCCCACAAGATCGCGCGGCTCGACGCGGCCGACATGATGCGCAATGGCGGGCGCAAGACCACCCGCCTGCTGAAGGGATTTGCCAGGAAAGCGGCCGGCTGGTATTTGCATTTTGACATGGACGTGTGCGGCACCGACGCAGTCCCAGGGGCGCATACGCCCGCCCCACATTGGCCGCCAAGCGCCGAGCTGCTCGCGTCCGTGGCCGCCACGGCCAGGGCCGTGCCCCTCCGATGTTTTGGCCTGGCAGCCTATGACCCGACGGGTGATCCCGAACGCAAGGGCGCCCGGCTTGGGATCGAGATCGTGTGCGCGGCGATTGACGCCATGCGCTGACGTCCTGCAAGTATTTCCGGAAAACCTCCGCTTTCGAGTAGAATAGAACGCTTGTTCGACTAACGGAGGAATGCCAATGACTACCCATTCGCCGGACGCCGACGACCCAATCGTCGTCGAAGGGCTGGCCAAGACCTATCAAGTGACTGATCGCGAAGGCGGATTCGGCGCGGCTGTCAGGAGCTTTGTCAAGCGCAAATACAAGGACGTCAAGGCAGTTCAGAACGTGAGCTTCCGAATCGGGCAGGGCGAGATCGTCGGGTTCCTCGGGCCGAATGGGGCCGGAAAGACAACCACCCTGAAGATGCTGTCAGGACTGCTCCACCCGACCGGCGGCAAGGCGATTGTTCTGGGGCACACGCCCTGGAATCGCGAAGCGGGCTTTCTCAGCGCCATGACCCTGGTCATGGGCCAGCGCAATCGATTGTCGTGGGACATCCCTGCCGCCGACTCGTTTCTGCTCAATCAGGCCATCTACCGGATAAGCGACGCCGACTACAAGTCGGTGTTTGGCGAGCTGAACGAACTGCTAGACCTGAAGGACATCATGCGCAAGCCAGTGCGCCAGCTCTCGCTGGGCGAGCGCATGAAGTGCGAGCTCGCGGCCGCCCTGCTCCACCGTCCAAAGGTGCTCTTCCTGGATGAGCCGACCATCGGGCTCGATGTCGGCGCGCAGGTTCGGATCCGGGCCTTTCTCAAGGAGTACAACCGGCGCAGCGGGGCGACGATCCTGCTGACCAGCCACTACATGGCCGACGTCACTGCGTTGTGCGAGCGCATCATCATCATCCATCACGGCCAGCTCAAGTATGACGGCGGGCTGGGTGACTTGAGCCGACGCATCGCGCCCTATAAGATTATTGGCGTGGCGGTCGAGAACTGCGAGGCCTGCGATCTCAGCGCATATGGCCAGGCTGTGCCTAATCCCAATGAGGATGGCAAGCAATACATTCAAGTTGCGGCGAGCGAAGTATCGGCGGTGACCGCGCGATTGCTGGCCGAAAACGAAATCCAGGACCTGACCATTACCGATCCGCCCATCGAGGAC
Source organism: Thermoflexales bacterium (assembly GCA_039917915.1). GTDB lineage: Bacteria > Chloroflexota > Anaerolineae > J036 > Brachytrichaceae > Brachythrix. The sequence goes on along the minus strand of JBDSIP010000208.1, from coordinate 4,505 downwards.
ATCATCGAGCGGGCCTTTCACGAATAGCCATGCTAAACATATTCAAGCGCTTCTGGCAGGTGAACTGGGCCGAGCAGTGGCAATACCGGGCAAACCTGTTCATGTATCTCGCCTATTGGCTGGTCTCGCCGATCGTGTATCTGTCGGTCTGGACAACCATCGCCAACGCTCAGGGCGGCGTGAATGGGATGTCCGCCAGTGACTTCGCCGCATACTATCTTGTGCTCTTGCCCGTCGACATCGCGACAGCCGCGATCACCATCCACTTGTTCGCCAGCAAGATTCAGGATGGCACGCTGTCAAACTTCCTCGTCCAGCCCGTGCATCCGGTTCTGGTGAATACGCTCGTCACCACGATCTCGTTCAAGGTGTTGCAGCTCATCATCTTTGTGCCGATCTGGATCGGACTGTTTCTGCTTTTTCGCCCGCCCCTGACCATCACGTTTGAGAGCGCGCTGCTGGCGATCCCGGCCCTCATCCTCGGCTTCATGCTGAACTTTCTGGTTGACAGCACGATTACCTTGATCGCGTTCTGGACCACCCGAGTGTGGAGCATCCACCAGTTGTACTGGGCGATCGGGGCGATGCTCGGCGGCTCCTTTGTGCCCCTGTCGTTGTTGCCCGGGGTCATTCAGTCCGTGGCTCGGTTCTCACCCATGCAGCTCTGGCTGTACTTCCCGATTCAACTGATTCTCAACAAGCAAACGCCCGCCGATATGGCGCTGAACTTCGGGTTGCAGGTCTTCTGGCTGGTGATTATGTTCGTGATCTTCCGCGCGACCTGGACCGCGGGCCTGAAGAAGTACTCGGCGGTGGGGGCCTGACATGAATACCTTTCGGGTTTTCCGGGCCTTCTTCCAGGCCAATTTGCAGCAGGACCTGGCCTATCGCGCCGACACGGTTGTCAACATCATTGTCAGTTTGTTCTGGCTCGGTTGGGATCTGGCCGGCTTGAGCATCATCTTTGCCAACACCCAGGACATCAACGGCTGGCGCACCGGTGACCTGATCATGCTGCTGGGTGTATTCCGGCTGATCAACGTGCTTGCCCAGATGGTGATCTGGCCCAACACCGAGCTCTTCAACCGCGGCATTCGAGAGGGCACCCTCGACTACACCTTTCTCATGCCCGCCAACAGCCAGGCTCTGGTCAGCATCCGGCGCATCGTCGTGTGGCAAGCCTTCAACATCATTGTCTCGATCGCCCTGTTGGCGGGCGGGCTGGTGATGGTGGGCGGCAGCGTGACGGTGCTGTCGATGCTGTCCTTCGTGGTGCTGGTCATCTCGGGAATGGTCTTGATCTACAGCCTGTGGATCGTGCTGATCTCGCTGACCTTCTGGTTCACCAAGTTTGACAACAATGTCACCCTGCTCCAGGCGCTGCTCGACACTGGCCGCTTCCCGGCGACGGTCTACCCGATCTGGCTGCGGATCCTCGTCACCTTCATCGTGCCGATTGCGGTGGCGACGACCGTGCCATTGCAGGCCTTGCGCGGCGAGCTCGAACTTTGGCAGATCCTGGCCTATCTGGCCGCCGGGGTGGCCGGGTTCTGGTTTGCAACGCGGGTGTGGAAGGTAGGTTCTCGGAAGTATTCCGGCGCCTCCGCTTGAGGCGGTCTCTCGATAACCTGGCAGACATCGAATCCCTTCTCGCTATTCGCGATCAATCTCTGCGCCAAAAAGTCACTTGAAACAATCCTAAGACATCTGGCGAGATCACAATCCCCGCGCTTCGCGCGGGGATTGTGATCTCGCCCCCCATTTTCAGGATGACTTCTAAGGGTTTCCTGGTGTCTTTGTGCCCTTGCGGTTTCTGATGCCCCGGCAATTTTGGGCCATCCGATGTCAGTTTTTGGCCGACTTTGCCGTCTTCCTTGCGATTCCGCCAAGTTGACGGATAATAACGTCCGATGGACATTCAGCACCTGCTCCGCCGCCTTGAAGAAATTCTGCTGGAGGGCCGCCGCGTCCCAGGCACAAAGATGCGACTGGTGGATACCGAACGCTGTTTTCAATTGATCGATCAAATGGTCCTGGCCATCCCTGAGGAAATCAAGAAAGCTCAACGCATCGAGCAGGAGCACGACCGGATCCTCGCCCAGGCGAAAGAAGAAGCCGATCGCATCCGCGACCTCGCTCGGGACGAAGCGTCGCGACTGGCGGACGACACCGCCATCATGTCCATCGCCCAGAGCCGCGCCGGGGCAATTGAGGATCGGGCCCGGCAGAATTCGGAACGCATGCGATCCGAAGCCGACACATACGCCCTTGACACGCTCAACAGGCTCAAGGAAGAGGTTGACCACATCATGGCGGTGGTGACCAACGGCGCCGCAAAACTCGAGCGTGACAACGCGGCCCGGGCTGCCTCGGCGGCTGCCGCGGCATCCATTGCCGCCGCCGACGGACAAGCGCCTGCCTGATCTTGGGCGTGCCCTGCCCATGCGAAAGGCGATGACTGAACGGCGCTGGGTCGCCGTCCTCGCGCTGCTCTCGTTCGCCCTCTTCACCGTCTACAGTCTTGCGACACCGCTGTTCGAGGCGTCGGATGAGCTCTGGCATTACCCGTTTGTTCAGCGTCTGGCAACCAATGGCGGCTTGCCCATACAACGCCCCGGACAGACGGATGCGGACGCGCCCTGGCGCCAGGAAGGCAGCCAGCCCCCGCTCTACTACGCGTTTTCAGCAGCCCTGAGCGCGCCCTTTGATTCGAACAACTGGCGTGAGTTGCGGCGGCTCAACCCGCACGCCGATATGGGCGTGCCCACGCGAGACGGCAACAGCAACGCCATTCTGCAGACTCCGGCGGATACGTTCCCGTGGACGCGGGCCGCGCTCGCCGTGCGCGCCGCCCGCCTGGCCTCGATCGTGTTGTCAACCGCCACGGTCGTCTTCGCGTGGCTCGCCGCCTCGGAGGTCTTTCGCGAAGTATCCCCGCTCCGCCGGTTGCTGGTCATGGTCTTCGTCGCATGTGTGCCGATGTTCGCCTATATCAGCGGCGCGATCAACAACGACAACGCCGCTGTGGTATTCAGCACGGCCGGACTATGGTGGGCGCTGCGCCTGATCCGGCTCGGGCGCTGGGATGGGCGAGCGGCCGTCATCGCCGGGGCCGTTACGGGGTTCGCTGCGTTGAGCAAAGTCTCCGGACTCGGATTGGCCGGTCTGTTTGCCATCGCCGGCGTGCTGTCCGCCTGGCCGACCGACGGCAATCTGCGGAACCGGTTGCGCGGGTTCGCCCGCGCCCTTCCCGGTCTCCTGCGCTTTGGCGCCATCCTGGCCGTCGTTGCCGCCGCAATCTCCGCCTGGTGGTATATCCGCAACGTTGTTCTCTACGGTGGCGATATTCTGGGATGGTCCGCCTTCCTGGACGCCGTGGGGCGGCGGGAACCGCCCGCCGACCTTACGAAGCTGTGGAGCGAGCGCGAGGGCTTCTTCTGGGCGTTCTGGGGCGTGTTTGGCGGGCTGAACGTGATCATGCCGGTCTGGACTTACGATGCGCTACTGGCCCTGACTGCCGCCGCGGGGATTGGATTGGCGCTTAGGCTTGTCCGGCCCCACGGTGGCGGACAAAGGGCTTCATCGCCCGGCGATTACGGATGGAAATCGCGCCAGGCCCTGGCCATAGCCGCCTTCACCCTGATCGTCTTCATCGGGCTGCTGCGTTGGTCGGCATTGACCCCGGCCTCGCAGGGACGCCTGATGTTCCCCTGCATCGCGGCCTTTGGCATGGCCTGGGTTTATGGCCTGGAAAGCCTGCAGCGGCGCATCCCGTTAATTGCCACGGCCGGGCTTGCCTGCCTGGCGCTGATCGTGCCGACCTGGGTCTTGATTCCTGCCTATGCGAAGCCAGCCCTGGTTTGGAATGAGCGTCTGTCCACCCCGGTTGGCGCCGTCTACGCTGGCGCGATCGAATTGGTCGAGGCCGGGGCCGAAACGGCCGCCGTGCCAGGCGCAGAGATCAGCCTGCGCTTGAACTGGCGCGTCCTCGCCACTCCCGCCGTCAACTACAGCGTCTTTGTCCACCTAGTCGACGAAGATGGCGTCATCGTCGCCCAACGCGATATGCACCCCGGCCAGGGATCGCTGGCCACCGCCGAGTTGCCGCCCGGTAGGCTATGGTCCGACCGTTATACGCTCAAGGTCTCGGAGCGCGAGCGCGCTCCGCGCAACACGCACTGGGAAGTCGGCCTGTATGACGCCGCATCCGGCGCCCGGGCGGCCCTCGCGGGCGTTCCGGGTCATGACAACGCCGCGGCGTTCGGCGCAGTGCGGATCACGCCGCGGCGCGATCCGCCCGCCCTGCTTCAGTATGAGCCCGGAATTGTTCTCGTACGTTATTCGGTCTCGCCGTCGGCGATCGCGCCCGGCGAAGCGCTCCAGGTAGACCTGGACTGGTCCGCCAACAGGCTCGTCGACGGCGATTTTGTCGCCTCCGTCCAGCTCCTTGACGCGCGGAGTGGCAAGGCTGCCCAATCCGATCTGCCACCCGCCGGGCGCGCGAC
>JBDSIP010000207.1:0-2760 GCA_039917915.1 Thermoflexales bacterium | reverse complement strand
AGCTGGGCACGCGTTATACCATCGACACCTTGCGCGCGCTTAAGCGGCGTTATCCCACACGGCGGTTCGTGTGGCTGATGGGCAGCGACAACCTCGCCCAGTTTCACCGCTGGAAAGGCTGGCGCGCGATCGCGCGGACGATGCCGATTGCGGTGATCGCGCGTCCGGGCTATGATGGCACCGCCATGGCGAGCCCCGCGATGGCCTGGCTCGGGCGCTTTCGCCGTCGACCCGAGGCCCTGAAAGACCCGGCGAGACGGAGTGCGCCTGCGCTGTACCTGTTGCGTTTCGATCCCGATCCGCGCTCGGCCACCGCGATTCGCTCCGCCGATCCCCACTGGCATCGCCGTTTTGCCGTCGCTTCGCGCGATGGCGTTACGCATCGCCCAATCCCGGCTGACCCCGCCTGAGCGCGCAGTCGTCCCTGCACCGACCGGCGTTTCCGCTTCTTCGGTGCGCATCCCTTTTTTTGACAACCCGGCATGAGGAGCCACTTCGACCCATATGACGCCGCTTGAATCGCTGCCGGCCAAGGCCGCCGCCGCCCCGCCACCCGCTCCGGCCCCAGCACCTGTGGGCGATTCTCCGCTCCACACGCTGGTGCTGTCCTCGCTCGACGACGACCAGGCGCAGGAGGTGGTCTCGATCCCGCTCGAAGGGAAATCCTCGATCGCCGATCACATGGTCATCGCCTCGGGGCGTTCGACCCGCCAGGTCGCGGCAATGGCGCAGAAGCTGGCCGAGCGGATCAAGCGCGCCGGAATGGGGCCGGTTCGGCTCGAAGGCCTGCCCGCCGCCGACTGGGTGCTGATCGACGCGGGCGACGTCGTCGTTCACCTGTTCCGCCCCGAAGTGCGCAGCTTCTACAACCTCGAGAGGATGTGGGCGTTCGGCGACGCCCCGCCAGCAGCGGCCTGATCGCGACGCGACGCGCCGATGCAATTGCACATCGTGGCGCGCGGCAAGATTGCCCGCTCGCCTGAAAGCGAGCTGGTCGAGCGCTATGCCAAGCGGATCGTTTGGCCGCTGAAGCTGACCGAACTGCCCGAGCGCGGGGGTAGTGTTCCCCCTCCGCTTACTCCGTGCCGGCACGTCGTCCTCGACGAGCGCGGTCGCGACCTCACGTCTGCCGAATTCGCAGCGCTGCTTTCCCGCTGGCGCGACGACGGAGTGCGCGAGGCGCGATTCTGGATCGGCGCGGCGGACGGCCATGACGTGAGGTTACGCGGTTCGGCCGACCTGCTGCTGCGCTTCGGCGCGGCGACCTGGCCACACCTCCTGGCGCGGGCGATGCTGATGGAGCAGTTATGGCGCGCGACGAGCATTATCGCTGGCCATCCCTATCATCGCGAGGGATGAGCGCGCCGCGCATCATGACGCAACGCGCTGCGCGGCATCAGGCGGCGATCTTTTCGACCTTGATGTCCTTTTCGTGGCGGCGCGCCTCGGCGAGGTCATGCGCCGCCTGCATCCGCAGCAGACTGTCTGCCCGGAGGCCGAACGCCTTTTCAAACCGGATCGCCATCTCGGCCGAGATGCCGGCCCGGCCATTGAGCAGGCTGCTCATCGCCTGACGCGAGACACCGAGCTTCTCTGCCGTGGCCGAAACCGTCAGACCATGCGGCTCGATGATCTCAGCGCGCAACCAGACACCGGCATGAACCGCAAAGCTGGGATGAAGCTTGATAGCCATCAGCGATAATCTTCCAGATCCAGATTCTCGATGGCATTCGCCGCGTTGATCCGGGATGTCATTCGCCAGTTGCGCGTCACGGTCAGCGACCAGGTGCCAGCCCTGTCCCCGCTCAGCAGATGCGCGCCGAAATTTGGCGGCACCAACAATTCGTCAGCCATCTCGATTACGGACAGCCAGGAGAGCATATTGCGAAGGCGCACCACTAGATTTCCTGGCAGTCCCCTGGCCTTGCCGGTTTCTGCAAAGCTGCGTAGCGCCTTGTGCGTGATACTATCGATTTCCACGGCGCTTGATAGGTCTCTATCTGTCAAGTGTCAAGCGTCGCTTGTCTATAGAGTTTGCTTTGAAAACGTTCAATTCGGCGCGGGCTTCATGGGGCGGAGCGCGGAACGCGCTGGTCGCCTCGATTGGCGGCAGAACGTCGCTTTCAATGTGGACTCTTTCACGCAGCAGGCATGACTTCCTCTATCGCCTGCAACAGCGGCATCACTACCGCCCCGTCGTGCAGAGGATAGCGGTCATTGCCCGGCGTTACGACGATCCTGCGGGAAGCGGCGATGTCGTTCGCCCCCCAGTAGAAGCCCTGTTCGACTTTGGGGGCGGTGGAGCGTTTGATCTCGATGGCGAAGGCTACCTGCCCTCCCCGCTCGATGACCAAGTCGATTTCGGCCCCGGCGGCAGTACGGTAGAAGCTGAATTGGGCATGCGGCCCGGCGGCATCGATCAGCGCTTCGATCGCCAGCCCTTCCCAGCTCGCGCCAACTACCGGGTGGCCGAGCAGCTGGTCACCGGTCCCGATGTCGAGCAGTGCATGCACCAGGCCGCAATCGCGCACATAGAGCTTGGGCGAGCGGACCAGGCGCTTGCCGAGATTGCCGCTCCACGGCGCAAGGCGGCGGACCAACAGCAGGTCAACGAGCAGATCGATATAACGCCCGGCCATGGGAGCAGAGACAGCAAGCGCCTGGGCGAGCCTTGCTGTGTTGAGCAAGGTCCCCTGCCCGTGCGCCAACATAGTCCACAGGCGGCCAATGGTCGCTGACGGCATGCGCGGAGCGAACATG
>JBDSIP010000206.1:0-7245 GCA_039917915.1 Thermoflexales bacterium | reverse complement strand
CCGGGGTCATCGCCGTCGGCGCGACCGATCACACCGGCAATCGCGCGTTTTACAGCAATTACGGCAGCCGGGTGATGATCAGCGCGCCGGGTGGCAACACCCGCGACTTTGGTCAAACCAAGGGCATCCTGTCGACCCTGAACGCCGGCAAGACAACCCCGGGCGCGTCATCTTATAGCTACTACCAGGGCACAAGCATGGCCGCGCCCCTGGTCGCAGGGACCGTCTCGCTCATGCTCTCGGTCAATCCGGGTCTGAACGCCGAGCGCGTTACCGACCTGCTGCGTCAAACAGCGACGCCATTTGGGGCGGGCACCCCGTGTGGGGCGAATGTGTGCGGAGCGGGGATCATCAACGCCACGTCCGCCGTCGCTGGCGCCGGCGCCACTTCGCGCACAAGAATCCCGGCGATCGGGAACGGTGATTTCGAAAGCGGGCATGCGGCCTGGCGGGAGTCATCCAACAACGGTTATGCGCTCGTGAGTCAGATTCCCGACGGATTGGGCGTCACGGCCCGGAGCGGTTCGCAGGCTGCCTGGCTCGGTTACATCCATCGCGAGATCGACATGCTTGAGCAGTCCGTGCGCGTCACCCCCCAGGCCGCCTACCTGGTCTACTGGCAATGGATCCAGAGCGAGGAGACGAACTGCAAATGGGACACCGTGACGATCCGCATAAGCGGCAAACTCGTGACCGAGTATGGACTATGTGCCGCCACCCGCACCGAGGGCTGGCGCCAGCAGATCATCGACCTCAAGGCGTTCGCGAATCAGTCGGTGACGCTCAGGATCGAGGTCAGCACAGATGCCAGCCTGCGCAGCAGCCTGTTCGTCGACGATGTCACGCTTGAACCCGCGCCCTTCAACTGAAACGGAGAAACCAACATGACCACAGTCGCCGAGCTCGCGCCCAAACTTCCCATCTTGACCAGCTTGCCGGTCGGCTTCAGCGCGTCGGGGGTAGCCGCCGGGATCAAGAAGAATGGCAAGCCCGATGTGGCGATGATACTGAGCGATCTTCCGTGCTCGGGCGCGGCGGTCTTTACGAGCAATCGGGCAAAGGCCGCGCCGGTCTTGCGCGGGATGGCCCAGATGGAAGCCGATCCGAACGCGTTTCGGGCTGTCGTCATCAACGCTGGCTGCGCCAACGCTTGCACTGGCGCGCAAGGGAAGCGCAACGCCGAAACGACGGCCCGCCTGACGGCGAAGGCACTGAAGGTGAAGGCCTCGCAAGTATGGGTCATGTCGACTGGCGTGATTGGCGCGCAGTTGCCGATGGACAAAATCGCCGCCGGGATCGCAGATGCAGCGACCGCGCTCTCGTTGGACGGTCTGACTGCCGCGGCCGGGGCAATCATGACCACCGATCTGGTCCCCAAGACCGCCCGGGTCGACCGGGACGCGTTCAGCATCGTCGGGATTGCCAAGGGCTCGGGGATGATCCATCCGAACATGGCCACGATGCTCGGCGCGGTTGTGACGGATGCGGACGTGCCCGCGGCGCTGCTGCAGCAGATGACCCGGCGGGCCACCGTGCGCTCGTTCAACAGCATCAGCGTGGACGGCGACACCAGCACAAATGACACTCTACTGGTGCTGGCCAACGGCGCCAGCGGCGCGAAGATACGGCGCGGTGCGACGGCAGTCGCCTTTGAGGCTGCGCTCACCGAGGTGTGCGTCAGCCTGGCCCGCCAGATCGCGCGGGATGGCGAAGGCGCGACCAAGTTCATCACCATCGACGTTACGGGCGCAAATAGCGAGGCGCAGGCCCGCAAGGTCGGGCGGACCATTGCCGTTTCGCCGCTGGTCAAGACCGCCTTTTACGGCGGCGATGCGAACTGGGGTCGGATTGTCGCCGCGGCCGGATATAGCGGCGAGGACGTCGATCCGGACAAAATGTCGCTGTGGTTCAGTGGCGTAAAAGTCTTCCGCAACGGCACGCCCACGGACTATTCCGATGCGGAGGCAACCGAGGCAATGAAACCGCATGATGTAACCATTCGGCTCGACCTCGGACTCGGCAGCGCGCAGGCGACGGTGTGGACCTGCGACATGTCGCACGACTATGTGACGATCAACGGCAAATACAGGACGTAGACATAATCGTTGTTTGAGACAATCACTCCAGCCATGATCATCCACGTCAACATCAATGGCCAGTTTCGAGATCTGGCCGTCTCTCCCGGCGAAAGCCTGATGGCGGCCTTGCGCCGCGAGGGCTATTACAGCGTCAAGCATGGCTGTGAGAGCGGCGATTGCGGCGCGTGCGGAGTGCTCATGCGTTCGGCGACGGACACCGGCGCCTCGATCACAAACACCTGCGTCATGTTGGCCCCCCAGGCCGACGGGGCGGAGATCACCACCGTCGAAAGCCTGGGCAATCGGCTGCAACTGAGCGCGCTGCAGGACGCCTTTGTCGACAACGGCGCCATCCAGTGCGGTTACTGCACGCCGGCTCAAATCCTGGCGGCCAAGGCCCTGCTCGACCGCGTGCCCGACCCGACCGAAACCCAGGTCCGCGACGCGATTTCGGGCGTGTTGTGCCGCTGCACCGGCTATCTCAAGCCCGTGCAGGCCATCCTCAACGCGGCCCGGACCATGCGCGGCGGGGCCGAATCGGATGGTGGCGAATTTCCGTTATATCACCGCGTCATCGCCAACCCGTCGGTGGGCGACACCGGCTGGGGGCCCGGCCCGTCGGCTCAGGGCGGCCACGACGGCGCGCAGACGGCAACCCAAACCCGGGTCGAGGTTGACCTCACCGTGGCCGACGACAACGCCACGTCGGTGGTCGGCAAGCCCGAGCGCAAGGTCGACGCGAGCAAATTGGCCCAGGGCAAGCCCGCCTTCGTCGATGATATGGTCCTGCCCGGAATGCTCTACGCGGCGATGCTGACCAGCCCGCACGCGCACGCCCGGATCACCGACATTCGAACCGACGCCGCCCTGGCGCTGCCCGGCGTACACGCCGTGTTGACCTACAAGAATGTCAAACGGGTGATCTATGCCAGCGGCGGGCAGTCCTACCCCAACCCACCCCCGTGGGATCAGGTCAGCCTGGACAACAAGGTCCGCCATGTCGGCGACCGAGTCGCGGTCGTGGCTGCCGAGACCTACGACATCGCCCGGCAGGCGTGCGAACTGATCGAAGTCGATTACGCGCTTCTGCCGGCCGTCTTTGACGCCGACGAGGCCCTCGCGCCCGGCGCGCCGATCATCCACGATGAACTGGACGCCGTCGCGATTCGGGACGCGAAGCGCAATCTGGTCGCCCAGGTCCATGGCAAGGCCGGCGATCCCGACAAGGCCTTCGCCGAGAGCGACTTCGTGATTGAGCGCGAATACCGGGTGCAGCAGGTGCAACAGGCCAGCATTGAGCCTCATATCTGCATGACCTGGTTCGACGAGGACGACCGGCTGGTTGTAAGGACCAGCACCCAGGTGCCGTTTCACGTTCGGCGCATGCTGTCGCCGCTCATCGGGCTGCCGGTCAAGAAGATCCGGGTGGTGAAGCCGCGGGTCGGGGGCGGCTTCGGCGGCAAACAGGAGATGCTGATCGAGGACCTGTGCGCCCATCTCACCCTGGCGACGGGACGGCCGGTGCGCTTCGAGCTGCGCCGGGATGAGGAGTTCACCTCAGCCCGGTCCCGCCATCCGCAGCGAATGGTGTTCAAGATCGGGTTCAAACATGACCCGGCCGGCGGCGCGCCTCTCATGCATGGGTTCCGCCACACCGTCGTCGCCGACACCGGCGCGTATGGCACCCACGGCCTGACCGTGCAATCGGTCACTGGCTTGCGCGGCAGCAGCTCGTATCGCTGCTACAACGCGGAATACAAGTGCGATATCGCGTATACGAACAAGCCAGTGCCAGGCGCGTTCCGCGGGTATGGTGCGCCTCAGGCCCTGTTTGGCCTGGAGTGCATCGTCGACGAAGCGGCCATGTTGATGGGCGTCGATCCGGTAGAGCTGCGCCGCAAGAACTGGATCCGGGTCGGGGATGCCCTGCCCCTGGCCAAAGCCCTGGGCGAAGGCCGCGAGGGTTTTGAGCAGACGATCAAGAGCAGCGCAACGGAAGAATGCTTCCAACAGGGGATGGCCGCCATCGGCTGGGATCGTCGCGACGCGCGCCGGCTGGATCCGGCCCGCCCGCACATTCGGCGCGGCGTGGGCTGCGCCTACGTGATGCACGGGACCGCCATCGCCGGGCTTGACATGGGCGCGGCCTCGATCAAGATGAACGACGACGGGTCGTTCAACGTCCTGGTTGGCGGGACGGATATCGGGACTGGCAGCGACACTGTGATTGGACAAATCGTGGCTGAGACGCTGGGCGTGCCACTCGAGGACGTCATCATGTACTCGAGTGATACCGACTTCACGCCGTTTGACACGGGCGCCTACGCGTCCTCGACGACGTATATTACCGGTGGCGCGGCCAAGAAGGCCGCCGAGCAGGTCGGCGAACAGATCCGCGCCCACGCGGCGAGCATGTTCAACGCCGGCAAGCGCAGCGAGGGCGATCGGCTCGCGGCCGGGGCCGTGGGAGCGCCGATCGAGGCGGCCGCTTTGGCCTTGCGCGGGCGCGAGGTGATCGCGCCGGACGGACGGCGGCTCTCGCTCGCGCACGTGGCATTGAGCGCAACGCACCAGGAGAACCAGCACCAGATCATGGCGACGGCGTCGCACATGAGCTACGAGTCGCCGCCGCCCTTTGCCGCCCAGTTTGTCGAGTGCGAGGTCGACACCCGGACCGGCGAGATTGTCGTCACCCGGATGGCGATGGCCGTTGACTGCGGCGTGGCGATCAATCCGGCTACGGCGACGGGCCAGGTTGAAGGTGGAAACGTCCAGGCATTAGGCTATGGGCACGCCGAGGAGATGGTCTATGACACGGCGGGCCGCCTGTTGAACACGCGCCTCGGGCCATATCGGATCTATACCGCCGACGAAATCCCGGAAATGCAGACGATTCTGGTGCAGACCTATGAACCCTCAGGGCCGTACGGGGCCAAGGCCGTGGCCGAGATCCCGATCGACGGTGTTGCGCCGGCGCTGGTCAACGCGGTGGCGCATGCCACCGGCCTGCGCATGCGCAGCCTGCCGCTCACGCCCGAGCGGGTGTGGCGGGCGCTTCACGAGAGCCATGCGCGGAGCGTCCAGGGGGATTGAGGGTATCCCCGCGCTTTTGAACACGGATTTCCACGGATGCGCACAGATCGTTACGGATGTTGATCTGTTCACACGCGACTTGAGTCCTTCCCAGATCCGTGAGAATCCGGGCGCATTCGTGCCGTCCGCGTTCAAAAAGCAAACGCCCGACCGCGACGGATAAAATCCAACGCCTACCATGCGTCTATCAAAACACCTCGGCGCCACGCTGCGCGCCGCCCCGGCCGAGACCGACGTCGTCTCGCATCAACTCCTGCTCCGGGCCGGCTATGTCCGCCAACTCGGCGCTGGCATATTTTCCTACCTGCCCCTCGGGCTGCGCGCGATCCGCAAGATTGAGGCGGTCGTGCGCGAGGAGATGAACGCCATCGGAGGCGAAGAGTTGCTCATGCCCGTTGTCCACCCAGGCGAGCTGTGGCGGCGCTCGGGCCGCTGGGCGACCGTGGGCGATGAGCTGCTTCGGGCCGTCGACCGGCGCGGCCACGACCTCGCCCTGGCCATGACCCACGAGGAGCCGATGACAGCCATCGCCCAGACCGACATCACCTCGTATCGGCAGCTCCCGATGCTGGTCTATCACATCCAGACGAAGTTTCGGGACGAGCCCCGCCCGCGCGGCGGGCTTATCCGGACCCGCGAGTTCACGATGAAGGACTCGTATTCTTTCGACGCGACATGGGAGGGCCTCGAAAAGCAATACGAGGCCCACCGCCTGGCCTATCACCGCATCTTCGCCCGGCTGGGCCTGCCCGTCATTGACGTAAGCAGCGACGTGGGGATGATGGGCGGCAAGGTCGCCCACGAGTTCATGTATCTCAGCCCGATCGGCGAAGACACCCTAGCCGTGTGCCCGGGATGCGCCAGGGCCGCCAACCGCGAAGTGGCTCAGTTCCGCAAAGACGCGTTCGCGACAAGTGGCGGCGCGTTGGAAAAGGTTGCCACCCCCGAGGCCAAGACCATCGTCGAGCTCGCCGCGTTTCTCGGCATTGACGCCCGGGCGACGGCCAAGGCGGTCTTCTATTGGGCCGATTTCGACGCTGTCCCGGGCAAGCTGGTCATGGCCCTTGTCCGGGGTGACCACGACGCCAACGACACCCAGGTCCTACGCCTGGCCGGCGCGCGCGCGCTGCGAACCGCCACGATCGAGGAGATCACCAGCGCCGGAGCAGTGCCGGGCTACGCCTCGCCCATCGGCGCCGACCGTGCCCAAATGCTGGTCGTAGCCGATGAGCTCGTTGGCGCTGCCGAGGGGCTGGTGGCCGGGGCCAACGAGGCGGGCTTTCACCTGTTGAATACGCGCTGCAGGCGCGACTACGCCCCCGATGCGATCGGCCCATTGGCCGTCGTCTATGAGGGCGCGCCCTGCCCGGCCTGCGGCCAACCGCTCGCGCTCCAGCGCGGGATCGAGGTCGGCAACATCTTCCAGCTCGGCACGCGTTACAGCGCCGCCATGGGCGCGACCTTTACCGACGAGTCTGGGCAGCAACAGCCATTGATCATGGGTTCATACGGCATCGGCATCAGCCGGCTGCTGGCCTGCCTGGCGGAGCGCTTCCGCGACGAGCGCGGTCTGACGTTGCCGATCCAGGTCGCGCCCTACGCCGTGCACCTGGTCGGGCTTAGCAAGTCGGCGGAGGCGAAGTCCCATGCAGAGTCTGCCTATGCGAAGCTCGTCGCGGCGGGGATCGAAGCGCTATTCGATGATCGCGAGGGCAGCCCCGGAGTCAAGTTCGCCGACGCCGACCTGATGGGCATGCCGATCCGCCTGACCGTGTCGGAGCGCTCAATCCAATCCGGCGGCGCCGAGTTGCGCGTGCGAGCAACCGGCGAAACGCGGATCGTGCCGCTCGAGGCCGTCGTGGATGAGACCCGGCTCACGTTTGCGCAGCTGATGGGCGCATAGCCGCCACGTGATGCGAGCGCGATCTGGATATTTTTCCAGGAGCGTATCTGTCAGTTTTCGGCGGCCCACGCTTCTTCGACAACACGACCTTCCCAATCGCGCGGGGCATCCACTTCAAGCAACTTCGCCAAGGTTGGGGCGGTGTCAAGGATGCTGACCGGCGCGCCCAGA
>JBDSIP010000205.1:0-4484 GCA_039917915.1 Thermoflexales bacterium | reverse complement strand
AGAGTCGTGATGAGCAGGAAGGGGACCTGCGCCGGCGGCAGGCCGGCTGCGGTTTCGGCGGAGCTGAGGGCATATACGATGTTGCCGCCCAGTAACGGGGCGGAGAGGCCCGGGTTGGATTCGCGGAACCAGGCCGGCTGGCGAATCAGCATGATGTTGTCGGCCCGGTAGCCGCGCACGATGTCGACCATGCGTTGGGCAACGTTGCGCCGCCGGACCGGCGGAACTTCGTTGATCTCCAGGATCGGGTCAAACCAGATCCCAGGCGCGCTGTTCACATACTCCAGGGCAAGTTTCAGGAAGTCTTCGGCCTTGTCGATCTCGGCATTGCTGGCTGATCGATTGGCTGTCTGCAGGCGGATTCGATAACTCAGAATCACAATGATGCCGGCATCGTTGGCGGCTTGCAGCACCGGCGCAAGTTTCTCCGGGAAATACAGGGGTGTCAGCTCGCTATCGTCGATGGCCAGGCTGACCAGACGGGCGCCGGCGCTGGCGAGCGCCTGGACTCGGGCGATGGGCGCTTCTCCGGCGCGCGCCATCTCTGTCAGGGTGGGCAGGCTCACTCCGTGCAGCGTCAGGGGTTGACCTGTGGCCAATACGACTTGACTGCCCGCGACGGCCAGGCGGCAGAAACCGTTCGCGGAACCTGGCGCGGGCGTCGGCGAGCGGGCGCAGGCAGCCAGGAGCGCGGCGGTGACGAGATAGAGGAACGGACGAGCGACAGACATGGGAGTGATTATCGGGGATGGCGATGGGGATCATGCGCCTGTCTGATTTCAGCCTGATTAGCTATCACGGCTATCCGGACGATTCGGTGACCGTGCATGCGCTGTCGCGGAGCAAGGGCGGGTCGGCGATTTCCAAGTAACGTAACGCGCCCAGGGGCGGTGTCGTTAAGACCCATCTACTCCGGCTCATTCGGTCACAAACCAACGCCAAACTTCGGACTGTCGCCGTCATCCGCGCGAACTCTCTGCCTTCGCGGGGCTACCGGCCTCAGGCGCGCCGCCGGGGCTTCGTCGGGCAGATTTCGCCCGTTCAGGGGAATGCGCCGAAGTCGCTGCTTCAAAATCCTGCCGCGAGGCGCAACGCGCGGCAGCGCTCAATCAGATCGGTCTGGCGGTTGCGCAGCGTCACATAGACGACCAGGTGCTGGCACGTCCCGCTGGCTGTCGCGCCGGACGTCCTCGAACGGCATGTCCAGATCGGCGCACAGCAACGCGATCGCGTCGAGCGAAAAGTGGCGGATGAGCTTGTCTCGAAGTTCGGACGGCGCTGGGCCGCCCGGAAACAGCAATTCTGGAGTACACTCTTGCTCTCGTTTTCGGACAATAGCCGCGCTTTCTGCGCAATGATCGGAGGTTAGTGTGAAACTGACTCAGCTTGCTCGCCTGGCTGCGGCCGTGGCCACTGCCGTGAGCGCCATGGCCGTTCCTGCTTCGGCCGCGGCCGCCCCGGCGATCGCGGACACCGGCGGCGGTGTTACCGATCAAATCATTGTCAAGTACCGGGCTGGCGTGGCGTCCACCAAGCCGGAAACCGCGCGCTGGAGCTCGCTCGCGGGCGAGGGGCTGGCGCATGCGCGCACATTTGGCGCGGACGGACACGTTCTCAAACTGAACGGTTTCGTCCCGCTGGCGCGGGCGCAGGCGATCGCCGCTCGACTCGTGGCGGATCCTGACGTTGAGTATGCGGAGGCCGATCAGATCATGCAGCCGACGCTCACGCCAAACGATCCCGAGTATGTCAATCAGTGGGGTTACTTCGCCCCGGCGCCGGGCCTGATGGGCGCGAACCTGCCAGGCGCGTGGGACATCACCACCGGATCGGCCAGCATCCATGTTGCCGTCATCGACACCGGCATCCGCCCGCATGCGGACCTAGCGGACCGGTATGTCGGCGGCTACGACTTCATCAACACGCTGTCGGTGGCCAATGACGGCAACCTGCGGGACAGCGATCCGAGCGATCCCGGCGACTGGGTCACGGCGGGTGAGTGCGGCACCGGCAGCGCGGCCCGCAACAGCTCATGGCACGGCACGCACGTGGCCGGCACGATCGCGGCGGCCAGCAATAACGGGTCGGGCGTGACCGGTATCAACTGGGTGTCGAAGGTGGTACCGGTGCGCGTGCTGGGCAAGTGTGGCGGCTATACCTCCGACATCGTCGACGGGATGCGCTGGGCGGCAGGCTTGAGTGTGGCGGGCGTGCCGGCCAACCTGTATCCAGCCAAGGTGATGAACCTGAGCCTCGGGGGCAGCGGCGCGTGCAGCTCGACGTATCAGAACGCCATCAACGACATCAACGCGGCCGGTGCGGTGGTGGTGGTGGCGGCTGGCAACAGCAGCGACAATGCCTCGGCCTACTCGCCCGCGAGCTGCGCGGGGGTGCTCACCGTGGCCGCGACCGGCAAGGCCGGGAACATGTCTTACTACAGCAACTATGGCGCCTCAGTGGAGATCGCCGCCCCGGGCGGCGACAAGAACGCCGACTCCTCGACGGGCACGATCCTGTCCACGCTGAATGCCGGGACGACGACGCCGGGCGCGGACAGCCTCGCTTACTATCAAGGCACGAGCATGGCGACCCCGCACGTGGCGGGCATTGTCTCGCTGATGTTCTCGGCCAACCCGTCGCTGACGCCGGCCCAGGTGACGCAGATTCTGCAGAGCACGGCGACGGCATTCCCGGGCGGCAGCACCTGCACGACGTCGTTGTGCGGGGCGGGGATTGTGAACGCAGCGGGCGCAGTCGCGGCGGCGCAAAATCCTCCCCCTCCGTCTTTGCCGGGCGCGTTTGGCAAGAGCTCGCCGTCGAACGGCGCGACCAACCGCAAGACGACGCTGACCCTGAGCTGGGGGGCGAGCAGCGGAGCGACGTCGTATGAGGTGTGCGTCGACACGACCAACGACAACACTTGCGCGGGCGCGTGGACGAACGTGGGGAGTGCGACCAGCGGGAGCGTCTCCGGGCTTTCTCGCAACACGACCTACTACTGGCAGGTCCGGGCGAACAACGCCGTCGGACAGACCCAGGCCAACGGCGTGACCTGGTGGAACTTCAAGACGCGGTAACACGCGCGAACCCGTGAGGGCGAGAGGCTGCGCGTTCAGACGCGGGGGCGGATATCGATCCGCCCCCGCGCTGTTTTTCATCGCGCCTGCGCGACTGGCGCGAGTCGCGGCGCAATCTGGAAACGCCCGAATTTTGCCGCGGCGCCGGCCGGCCACGCCGGCAGGTTCTACGTGCCGGCGTAACTTCTCAGGCCATCGGCGGCGGATCACGCTGATGGCGCCAGCGGCAACGTTGTCCTGGTTTACGGCGTTGGTATTCTTCGCCCGCCCCAGCGAGCGCTCGCTGGGGCGGGTGAAGGATGTCATTTGTGGAAATGCGCGCCGCCCATGGCCTGATCCGTTACAGATTCGCGCAGATTTGGAAGTGCGCCGCGCGAACACGGAAATGGAATTGGCGGAATGCTGCGCAATCCAGGGACTGGTCGCGCGATTCAAATCGGATGCCATAAACGGGCCAGCCGCGATGCCCACTCTGACAACGTCCGCGGGTTCAGGCGCACGGTCTGGTAAAGGACTGATCCCGGCGGAGGCGGCCCGCGACCTGACGCTCGTTCTTACGATCGAATACTTTCGCGGCGCCGTCGTCCCGTTCGCCCTGCCCTTTGAGCCGGGCCGTAAGCTGAACTTCCTTTATGGCGAGAACGGGTCCGGGAAATCGACGATCTGCGACGCCTTCGACTTCCTGAGAAGCGGTAGAGTGTGATCGTTGGACAGGCGCGGGGTTGGGCAAGACCGGAAAGCATTGGCCCACCGTGGGCAGAAAATCCACGGAGGTGGCTGTCATCCTGGAGGCGCTCGACAACCCAGGCTGCCAGGCGAGCATGGTCAAGGGCGAGGTCGTCGCCAGCCTGGCCGCGCGTAGAATGGGCACACGCCGCACCCTGATCGGCATTCAGGAGGACTACGCCATGGGTGTGGAAATGCAGATCGCGCTGATCGAGTTGTGGCAGGCGGGGGTGGCGGTCGGGCAGGCCTGGGTCGCGGTGGATGACGCGATGCGGGATCAGAGCGTGAGCAATTGGGCGCGCTACAACAACACGAGGGTGCGAGGCAACCGGCTGAACGCGGCCCGGGAGGAATGGGGAGTCAAACACGCGGAGTACCTTCGGGTGGCGGCGGCCGGCGATTCCTTTCCGACGGGATGACGCTCGGTGTCGATTTTGGCTGGGATCCTTGCGTTGTGCGCGTCGCTCGCGCCCAGCCTCCAGGGACCGTCAGCCCGGTGAAAGCCGGGGCCCGTGAGTCGTGAAGCGCTCGGAACGCATGCCCGCCAGCGCATATGAGGCTATGGTATTCGGGAACGTCCGATTACCCTTTGGGTGGCCGCACAGCGGATTGCAGCCGGGAGCGTCGTATAGGCGGTCACCCAAAGCGTTGTCGGACGATTCCTGGGTCGATGCGCGCGAC
>JBDSIP010000204.1:0-4514 GCA_039917915.1 Thermoflexales bacterium | reverse complement strand
GCCCTTGGGCCCCGGCCAGGCCGACGACCCGGTCACCCGCAGGAACAACCCGACCGATTGCTGCAGGGTGGGCGCAACGCAGTCATCCAGGATTCGCCGCGACTCGAGCGTAAGCGTTGCGCTATCGGGCAGGAACTTGAACTCGCGACAGGGCAGCACGGCCAGGGTGTCGGCGGCCTTGACCTTGAGGGCCGAGAAGTCGGGCTTGGCCGACATCGAGAAGGTCGTATTGACCAACTGGCCACTTGCCTTGAGATTCGGCTGGGCCGAGGAATTTGCCACGAAACGCGGGTCAATCAGGTCCTCGGGCTTGCCCGGTTCGGACGCGACGCCGGCGCCCGCCCACACCCGGCGGGCAATCTCAATCCGGCTGATTAGCGCGGCCGGATCGCGCATGACAAAGGCATTCCCGTTGAGATCAGCCTGGGCAATCTTTTCAAGCTGAGCGCGCAGATCTGCCGGCGTGCGAACCTCGGTCCAATCGGTATTGCCCCATCTGATGATCGCGGCCGCCGAGGCATCGAAGTTTTCCGCCTGCTGCTTCAGCGCGTCGAACCACGCATCATGGAACGATTGCACGACGTTTGGCTTGGTTGCAATCGAGTTCTTGGAAACGATTAGCGCGTCGACGATGAGCCGGAGCTGACTGGTCGTGAGCAAGGGCGTGCCGCCGCCGGTCTTGGCCCGCGACAGTTGCGGCTCCCAGGCCGACACCACGTCGGCCTTGCCATCGTTGAAGAGCTTGACCGCCTCGTCGGGCGTGTCGGCCGGCACCAGACGCACATCGAACTTCGGATTGAGCCGGGCGACCGACAGGGTGTAGTAGACGAAATACTCGGCTGAGCTATCCCGCACAAAGGCGATGCGCTTGCCCTTCAGGTCGTTGATGGTCGGGACGGCGCGAGCCCACAAACCGTCGCCGCCGGCGCTCTCGTCGACAATTGCGGTAATCACGCCACCCCCACCCGTCGCAACCGAGTCCACTGTGTTAAGCACACAGTCCCACTGCCCGGAGCGCACAAAACTATCACTCTGATCCTCGGTCAGCGCGTACTCGGGCTTGTTGGGGAGTTGGAAGGGCACGATGCCCAGATGGAAGCCGCGCGCCACGTCCAGGCCCTGCGTCTGAATCTGAATCAGCGTGAGATACGAGGCAAAGGCGTCCAACCCGCAGATGAAGGTGGGCTTGCCATCGCCCGCTTTGTAGTTCGGTCCCCAGATGGGCGGTGGCGCTTTCACCTGGGGGGTCTGCAACACCGGCGCATCGGTCGCGCGCGGAGCTGCCGTGGCGGCCGGCGCGCCGGGGTTCAAGGGAACGCCGCCGAGCTGGGTCAGCGCGACGCCGACGCACACCACCAGAGCGGCCAGGCCGATGATGGCAAAGAACAGGATCCGGGTTCGATTGAGTTGCATGGCCCCTTCTCTCAAGCAGTCCGGCCGGTTCGGCCGGACTGCCGCTTATCGGGTGGCGAGATTTGCCACCCGGGTGTTGTAGACCTCGTCCAGCGCCGTGCTGGTGTCGCGCAGCGCCTGGACCTGCTCGTGCATGTCGGACTGGAGCCGTTGCGCGCGCGAGTTGTTGACGTCTTTGCTGCCGATGAGTTTGGTCTGCATATAGACCGTGCCCATCGCTGCAAGTGTATTGTCCAGTTGATACTGCGCCTTGCTCATTGTGTCACGCAGGCCAGTCAGCGCTTCGAGCTGGGATTCCTTCATCCGCAGCGTTTGCTCGTACTGTTCGCGCACGCCTTCGCTCATCGGACGGCTGGCCTGCTGGCGCAGCTGCTGCAGTTCGCCCGGAAGCGCGGATGTGTCGCGCGCGATGATCGGATCGCGGGCGTAATTGTCGAGGCCCTGGGCCAGACGGTAGACCTGCCCAATCCAGTCCTCCATGCCCCGCGCCACGTCCATTAGGTGATCGTCCAGGACCGCGTCATCGCGCCGTTCGATCTCCTGAACGATGAGTTCGCGGTAATCCAGCGCCTTCTGGGCCTGCTGGCGGAGTTCGGGCAGGCTGATCCTGGAGATGTCAAAGCGCTCGCGGAAGATCCTGTCCATCACCCATCGATGGAACTTCTCGTCCTTTAGGGTGCTTAAGACCAGCGCGCCTTCGCCCAGGGCGCCAAAGCCGAGCCACAACCACCAGGCGCCAGGAAACCATGGGAAGACCAATGACGCTCCTGCGCACAAGATACCAAGCGCGATCACAATCGCGCTTTCGGGGCGAAACAGCGCGTATTGGAAAACGCTGCGCTTGACTTCTTCAAGCATGCGGTCACTGGCCGTTTGTCGCGTCTTCACGATTTCTCCCTGCTACGAACAAGCCACGTTTATAGTCGTGGCGTATATGACCCATATAATACGTTGCGCTTGACAGAACTACAAATGCCGCTGTCGCCCAACATCCCGCGGCCCACCCCGGCCCGGGCAGAACGGCCAAAGGCGACTGAGCCCCCGGTCCGGATTCTGGCGATCGAAACCTCGTGTGATGAAACCGCCGCCGCCGTCATCGACGACGGGCGCTTCATCCGCTCCAACGTCATCGCGTCCCAGATTGACCTGCACGCAGCCTTTGGCGGGGTTTTCCCGGAAATGGCGTCACGGGCCCATGTCGAGGCTATCGGGCCGGTCATCGCCCGGGCAATGAGCGAAGCGGAAGCCACCTGGGAGAGCGTCAACGCCATTGCCGTGACGCGCGGGCCGGGTTTGCCAGGCTCGCTCGTCGTGGGCGTCAACACGGCCAAGGGGATCTGTCTGGCCCGCGAGCTGCCCCTGATCGGGGTCAATCACCTCGAGGGGCACATCTACTCGCATTGGCTGGAAACTGCCCTGCCCCCGGGCCGAGGGATGTGGGAGTTCCCGCTTATTGCCTTGATCGTAAGCGGCGGCCACACTGAACTTGTGCTGATGCGCGGACATGCCGAGTATGAGCTGCTCGGCCACACGGTCGACGACGCGGCCGGCGAGGCCTTTGACAAGGTCGCCCGGCTGCTGGGTCTGAGCTATCCCGGCGGTCCGGCGATCGAGAAGGTCAGCCAGACCGGAAATCCACACGCCTTCAAGTTCGGGCGCCCGAAGATCAATCCCCGGCGCCGGCGCGAAGGACCGGGTTCCGGGTTGCCCCGACCCTATCGCGAAAATGCGCTTTACGATTTCTCCTTTAGCGGGGTGAAGACCGCGGCGCTTCAAATCGTGCGCGAGCGGGCCGGCAAGCCTGAGGATGCCAGCGACGCTGCCGCCACGCTTGCGTCGCGCGTCCCGGTGGCCGATATCGCGGCGAGTTTTCAGTCGGCGGTGGTGGACTGGCTGGTTGAGAAGGCCCTGCAGGCCGCCCGCGATTTCGACGTGAAGGCGATCCTGGTCGGGGGCGGCGTCTCGGCCAACAAACTGCTGCGCCAACGCCTGGCGGTGGCGGCGGATGGCGTGCGCATGCCCGTTTCCTTTCCGCCCCTGGCGCTGTGCATCGACAATGCCGCGATGATCGGCGCGGCGGCGTATTGGGCATATCGGCGCGGCGAGCGGCACGGACTGGAAATGGACGTCGAACCCGAACTCAAGCTTGGCGCGTAACCGCGCTCCGAGCGTTCTGGATACCTCATGGAATACGAAGTTGTCATCGGCATGGAAATGCACGTCGAGCTGGACACGGCGAGCAAGATGTTCTGCGACTGTCCGGCCGACTTTTTCGGCGCCCCGCCCAACACCCGCACCTGCCCGACTTGTCTGGGCATGCCGGGCGCGCTGCCGGTCATCAACGCGCGGGCGGTCGAACATGCCATGACGTTGGGACTTGCGCTGAACTGCAAAATCAACACCCACACGTTCTGGGAGCGCAAGAGTTACTGGTATCCCGATTTGCCGAAGGGCTATCAGATCACCCAGTATCAGTATCCGATGTGCTACGACGGCTACCTCGATCTCGATGTGCGCGATTTGAGCGCGGGCTGGAGTGATTCTGCCTATGCGAAACGCGTCCGCATTCGGCGGGCCCATCTCGAAGAGGACACCGGCAAACTCACCCACGCTCACGGTTCGTCGTTTGTCGACTACAACCGGAGCGGCGTGCCGTTGCTCGAGATCGTTACCGAACCGGACATTTTCAGCGCGCATGAAGCCTACGCGTATCTCGGCGCCATTCAGGACATTGTGCGTTATTTGGGGATCGCCAGCGGCGACATGGAGAAGGGCGCGCTGCGCTGCGAGCCCAACATGAGCCTGCGCCCGAAGGGCAGCGACGCGTTTGGGACCAAGGTCGAGATCAAGAATCTGAACTCGCTGCGGGCCGTGCGCGACAGCGTGGCCTATGAGATCCACCGCCAGACCGAGGTCTTGAACGCAGGCGGCAAGGTCCGTCAGGTCACGCTGGGCTGGGACGACGTGCGCGGGGTGACCTTCGTGCAGCGCGACAAGGAAGACGCCCACGACTATCGGTATTTCCCCGAACCGGACCTGCCCGCGCTGGACGTGGATGAGGCCTGGCTGGCCCAGATAGCCGCTCTCCTGCGCGAGCTACC
>JBDSIP010000203.1:0-10670 GCA_039917915.1 Thermoflexales bacterium | reverse complement strand
AGCTTGTCGAAGGGCCGGCGCTAGACCGCTACTTGATGGCGATAAGCTCGACGTCAAAAGTCAGCCGTGAGTTCGGCGGAATGCGTCCGCTGCCCGCGCCCGCGGCCCCATATCCCAGGGCGGGCGGGACGATCAAGCGGCGCTGGCCCCCAACATTCATTGTGGCTACGCCCTCGTCCCAGCCCTTGATCACGGCCCCGGTGCCGATGACGAACTCAAACGGCTGATTGCGCTGGCGCGAGCTGTCAAAGACAGTCCCGTTGTCCAGGTAGCCGGTGTAGTGCACGACGACGGTCTGGCCCTTCTGTGGTTTTGGACCGGTGCCGGTCACGTTGTCAATGTACTGCAGGCCACTCGCGGTTGTCACGGCGCCCGCGGGTGCGGCCGGAGCAGCAGTGACGCCGGGCCTGGGCGCGGCCGTCGAAGCTGGCCGCGTGGACAAGCCGACCGCGGCAGGTGGCGCGGCCGCGGCGGGCGCCGGCGCGGCCGGCGTGGCGGCCCGCCCGCCCACAAATGAGATGGCGAAGAGGATGGCAGCGGCGGAGAAGAGCACCGCGACCGTGATCCAGGCGTTTTTAGCAGGCCGATTCATGTTTGCGTCAGTCGGGTTTGCAGCACAAGACCAGGTCGCGGGCAGCCTTGACCTCATCCATTCGCCGCATGGGCGCGCTGTGAGGCGCCGTCTTGAGGAGTTCGGGGGTCTCGACAGCCTCGCGCGCAATCTCGAGCATCGCGGCGATATACGCGTCGATCGTCTGGAGCGACTCGGTCTCAGTCGGCTCGATCATGAGCGCTTCGGGCACGATGAGCGGGAAGTAGTTGGTCGGCGGATGGAAATCCTTGTCCATCAGGCGCTTTGCAATGTCCAACGCTCGGATATCAGGGGCTCCCTCGATCTTGCCCTGGGCGACCACCTCGTGCATGCAGTGCCGTTCGTGGCCGTAGGGCACCGGATACACGCCCTTGATCCGCTCCTGGATGTAGTTGGCATTCAGGACCGCGTACAGCGTATTGGCCCGCAGGCCCTCCTCGCCATGCACCCGCATATAGGTGTAGGCCCGGGTGTGCATGCCGAAATTGCCATAGAACGCCCGCATCCGGCCGATGCTCTGGGCAGGAATGAAAAACTCATAGAGCGGCGCGTTCTCGTCGCCCTCTGTATCCGCGGCAATCACAATCGGGCCGGGCAGAAAGTCGAGCATTTGCTTTGAAACCACGACCGGCCCGGAGCCTGGCCCGCCGCCGCCGTGGGGCGTGCTGAAAGTCTTGTGAAGGTTGTAGTGCAGCACGTCGAAGCCGATCTCACCCGGCTTGCACACGCCCACCATCGCGTTCATGTTGGCCCCGTCGCCATAGACCAGTCCGCCGGCGGCATGCACGAGCTGGACAACCTGCTCAACATGCTCCTCGAACATCCCCAGGGTGTTCGGGTTGGTGATCATCAGGCCGCAGATCGTATCGTCGAGCTTGGCCTTCAGCGCTTCCAGGTCAATGTTGCCGCGCGAATCGCTGGGCAACTCAACCACCTTCAATCCCGCCATGGTGCAGGTCGCCGGGTTCGTGCCGTGGGCGGAATCCGGGATCAGCATGCGGGTGCGCTTGTGGTCACCGCGGGCGCGGTGATAGGCCCGCATCATCAGCACGCCGGTGAACTCGCCCTGCGCGCCAGCCGCGGGCTGCAGGCTGCAGCCGGCCATCCCGGCGATCTCGGCCAGGAACTGCTGAAGCTGATACAGCACGTACATGGCGCCCTGCGACACATCCGGATCCTGCAGGGGATGGGCCAGCGCAAAGCCGGCCATCCGGGCGGTGTCCTCGTTGATCCGCGGGTTGTACTTCATCGTGCAACTCCCGAGCGGATACATGTTCGTGTCGATGCCCATATTCAACCGCGACAGACGGGTGAAATGGCGCGTCACGTCGATCTGGCTGACTTCGGGCAGCGGCAGCGCGGCGCGCAAAAGGCCCTCGGGCAACGGCGTATGCGGCACATCGGACTCGGGCAACACGGCGCCAAAGCGCCCGGGCGAGGAGAGTTCGAAGATCGTGGGTTCCATAATGCTTTCCAAGCTTAACTATAACGCAGCAGATGTGGACCGCAGGGGCGCACTCGCCATTGGGGGCAATATCTCACCCGAGACTGCGAAGGTGACAGGAGGATCTCACGCGACGACGCGAAGCCCTTGCTGTTTTTCGCGGCTTTGCGGCTTTGCGTGAAATGCCCCTAACGGCGAATCCACCCGACGGCAGATGGCGGACAGTTCCCGATGACGGCGGTCGGCCGTCTGCGGTCTGCGCTACCTCACCGTCAACTCGGCAAGATCCAGATCCGACAGTGTGACGGCATCCCCCACCACGTCGATCCGCAGAATGATCTCCCCCGCGGCCGAGAGGAAGTCGCCTGCCATCGGGACGAGCGTCCCGGCCCCGCGCGACGCCAGGCCGCGCCGCACGGGCGTGAACTGATTGACAGTCCAGTCAAACACAGATGCCGTGCTCTGGGTCAGCACCGCGAGGGATGATCCGGTGGTGAACTCAAGACGTAATGTGCTGGTCATTGATGCTGATGGCGGACGCAGATCGAACCATGGCCGCAGGGCCAGAATATGCGCCCCCGGGCTAAGCTGCAACCCGTCGGCCGTCCACGCCACCGTGCTTGACGATGCGCTGACCGACCACTCAAAGAACTCGGACGGCAGAATTTGACTGGCCAACGGCCGAAGCGTCGGCATGCCGAGGCGCCAGATCCGCAGCCCGCGGTCAATATAGGCGGCGCCTTCAACTTCGGTGAGGGCCCGCTCGCGCAGTTCCCAACACATCAGCAGCACACCCTCCCCGCCCCGCGAAACCGGCGAGAAGAAGGTGTTGATCAGGCCGCGATCCGCCTCTTCGCGCAACTCGGTCTTTTCAAACTTGCGCCAGGTGAGCGTCATGTCGGCCATATTGCTGCCCGGGTTGTCAAACGGGCCGGTCCGCAGGCCCGTCCGCGCGCCCGGCAGGGTCGATCCCAGGCCATAGCCATAGGTCGCCCCCAGGCCATACTGGCGCATATGAGGCTCGCCGCCGCGCAGCAACAGCGGGACCTGAGCCGTCTTTCCCGGCGCCAGCGCGCCAAAGGGCGCGAAGCTGCGCCCGCTGGACACAACGCAATCTTGAAAGTCGCCGTCCGAGTCGTTGCGGATGGCCAGCGCGAGACGCGGCGGCGTTTCGTCGAGCAGATACTCGGCGTTGGACGCGATCGCGGGGGCCGCCGCCTCGCCGCGGGCCACAAACGCCTTGACCGATGCGCTTGGTACTTTCAGTCCCGTAACGCGGGATGTCGCCCCGACGCTCAGCACAATTTCCGGCGCCGCGATCGCCGGACGGCTGGACACGCCTGGCGCGCTGGCCGCCGGTTCGGGCAGCAAGCGCCCGAAGTCCACGTCAATGGTCGCCTGGCGGGGAGAGAACACACCGACCAGCGCCTGAGTCCGGGCCTCCGGCACGCGCGCATCGGAGAAGAGGACGCTGCTCCGATGCAGGATGGGGTTGTTGCCCCGCAGTCGAAAGCCCATCAGAATGCCCAACGCTGTAAAGCCAACCACGATGGCGGGCACGCTCAGCCAGGCCCAGCGCATTTTCCCGAATCGCCTCAGCATCAAGAAATTGACCGGGCCAACGACCATGGCATAGGCGAGCAGAAACAGCGCCACCGCGCCAAAGGGCGGCAGGGCCGTCACGGGCAGGGCCGCCGCCCCCGAGTTGGCGGACAGCTCGTTGCGCACCTGGCCGAAATCGGCCACCGCCTCGACCCTCCCGCCAAACAACGCATCGAAGAACCCGGCCCGGCTGCGCCAATCGCGCACGGGCGCAAGGCTGGCGTCGAAGGCAAGTTGATCGAGTATGCCGCGCCCGAGATCCCGCCGCGCGACCAGAGGCGCGTCGGGCGGGCCGACCAGCGCCGTGCCATCCCGGACCATTTTCAGCGGGACTATCGGGGCCGGCGCATCCGCGGCCAGGGCCGCCACGCTGGTCAGCGAGCGGCTGGCGGTGAACTGCGCAAGAGCAGCTACAGAACGTTGGATAATCGCCCCGCTGGCGCCGGCCGGCGCAATATCGGAGAAGCCACTGGACGAAAGACGCGCGCCCGTGCCGCCGCCCAAGATCAGATGGCCGCCGGCAACCAGCCATGCCTGCAGGGCGGCCCGCTGATCGGCGCTCAAGACGCTGGAGTCGGCATTGCTGATCAGAATGGCGTCCACGCTGTCCAGCGCGGCCGAATGATCCGGCAACTGCTCCATCCGCAAGGGAGCCACATACGTCCGGCCACCATACGGGGTCCGGATGTCGGCCAGGAAGTTATACCCGTCGGGCGGGTCGCTGATGACGACGACCAGGCGGTCCTCCGGCGCGATCGAGCGGGCGCCAATGCTGGCGGTGGCCAGCTCCTGGCCATCCGCGATATAACGCAAGGATGGAATGCGCACATCACCAGGCACCGACAAGAGCACCTGCTTGCGCGATCCGCGCGGGAGCGACACAGGCGCCGTGAGTCGTCGCAGGCCTTCCGCGCCGGGCGCATCGAGAATGATTTCGCCGTCGACCGAGTCACCCGTGTTTGACAGCGACACCCGGATGGGCATCCAGGTCTGCGGCCGGATGTAGCCGCTAAAGCCACCCTCGGCGGTCATTGAGACGGCCGGCGCGCCCGGCGCGCCCGGCGCCGAGGCGCGGACCGGCGCGGCCAGCGGGGCGCCCGCGAGCGCCACGGTGGAGGCCGCAAGGGCGAGGCCCGCCGCCGCGCGCGCAAAATGAGACGCCACTGCCTTCATGCTGTCGTCCCTATAATAACAGTCGGCTCGCCAATCCAAACATGCTTGCTCTTCCCGAAATCCGACTGCCCGCCGTGCTGTTGATCGGCGCCCTGATCGCCCTGGCGTTGATCGCCGTTGCCGGTGGAATATACCTGCGCCGACGCCGCGCAACCCGCAGGGCCCTCGTCGCCCAGGTCGCCGAACTTCAGAATTTGAGCGAGGCCGTCCAGGCCATCGCCTCGGCTTCACTTGACGAAACCGCCCTGTGCGAGCTGGTCTACGAGCGGGCGGCCAAGCTGATGGACGCCCGTTCTTTCCAACTTGGCTTCTTCAATGGCCCACTTTACGATCTGCGCATCCGGGTGCGGCATGGCGAGCGGCAGCCGGCCCGGCCGATCGACATCGGCGACAACGGAGGCCTCATTGGCTGGATGCGCGACACCGGAAAATCGATCCTGGTGCGGGACTTCCGCACCGAGTTGGATAGCCTGCCTGCCCGGCCGCGCAGCCTGGACGGCGATCTATTCATCATGCCGCGCAGCGGCGTGTTTGTGCCCCTGCTCGCCGGCGACCGGGTGGTTGGGGCGATGGGGCTGCTGTCTGACCAACCGGGGGCTTACAGCGAAAGCCACCTGCGAATTCTCAGCATTGTCGCCAATCAGGCCGCGGCAGCGACGATGAACGCCCGGGCGCTCGCCCGGGAACGCGCCCGCGCCCGACAATTGGCGCTGATTGATACCGTGGCGCGCGAAACGGCCTCGATCCTCGACATGGACGCGCTGCTGCCAAAGCTCGCCAACGCCATTCAGCGCGCGTTTGGGTATTACTTCGTCGGTCTTTTTCTGATCGATGAACGAAGCGGCGAGATCGCATGCCAAGCCGCCACGCAGGCGGCCGAGCTGGGGTTGCGCCGGCCCGCCGGGGTCGGGCTGGTGGGCGCGGCGATCAGCGAGTTGAAAACCCTCCGCATTCCAGACGTCAGCGCAGACCCGCGCTATGTGACCACGCCGCACCTGCCCGACACGCGCAGTGAAGCAGCCGTGCCCCTGTTTCTCAAAGACCAGGTGATTGGCGCGCTCGACCTCCAATCTGAAACCACTGGCGCGTTCGCAGCCGACGACGAAGGCTACATCGAACTGCTCGCGCAACAAGTCGCGGTCGCGGTTGGAGATGCGCGGTTGTACGAAGCAGAGCGCGAACAAGCATGGCAATCCGCCGCCATGCTCCAGGTGGCCGATGTCGCTCGAAGCGCCGAAACGCTGGAGGACGCGATGGAGGCCATCGTCCGCCTGTCGCAAATGTTGTCGGGGGTGGACGCATGCGCCATCCTCATCCGGGCGCCCCAGGGCCAGGGGTTTGAAATCGCGGCGGTTGAAGGGCAGCTTTCGAATCACGAGCGACTTTCGCCTGGCGATGAAATCCTGATCGAGGACATCCCCGCCCTGTCGCGGATGATGACAACGCGCCTGCCAGAAGCGGGCGATGCGCCTGGGCGCTTGCGCATGCCGGCCATCGCCCTGCCGATGGTCGCGCGCGACGAGCTGCGGGCCGCGTTGATCGTGCTCAGCGATAAGGCCGGCGCGTCCTCCGCGCGCCGAATGGACCTGCTGGCCGGCCTCGCCAGCCAGGCGGCCGTCGTGCTCGATGCCGTGCGCGCAAACGTGGCCCGCGAGGAAGAGGCGTGGGCGACTGCCGCCCTTCTCGAAGTGGCGCAGGCCGTGAACGAAGAGAAGACGGTCGATGAGATCGTCGATCGGGTGGTCCGCCTGACGCCGCTGATGGTGGGTGTCGATGTGTGCGCGATGTTCGTCCGGGATGCCGAGTCTGGCGCGTGCCGGCTGGCGGGATCGGCGGGGGTGGCGCGGGGCGCGCGCGAGACGCTGGTGGCCCTGGACGGCCGGGCTGAATGTTGGGCCGAGTGGGTGGCCACGCCGGCAACCAACGCTGCGCCGACTTTGTCGGAGACCCCCGCCGCGATCGCCCAGGCCCTGGGCGTGGCCTATACCGCGGCCCTGCCCTTGACCGCCCGCGGCGCGCTGGTCGGGGCAATGGTCGTCGGCGCCCGGCATCTCGAACGCATGCCGCGCGATCGCGCGCTCAGCATCCTGCATGGCATCGCCCAGCAAGCCGCGATGGCGATTGACAGCGCCCGGCTGTATCAGGAGTCATTGCAGGCCCAGCGGCTCGAACACGAGCTATCGCTCGCCCGCGAAATCCAACGGAGTTTTCTCCCCCGCCAGTTGCCCGCGCCCGAGGGCTGGAGTATCGCGGCGGATTGGCAGGCGGCTCGCCAGGTGGGCGGCGATTTCTACGATTTCATCGAACTGCAGGACGGCCGGTTTGGGGTGGCGGTGGCGGATGTCGCCGACAAAGGCGTGCCGGCCGCGCTCTTCATGGCCCTCACCCGATCGCTGTTGCGAGGCGCCGCGTTCAGCGGGCGCGAGCCCAACGCGGTGCTCAAGCGGGTCAATCGCCTGGTCCTGGCCGACACCCGCTCGGACCTATTCGTGACCATGTTCTATGCGATTTTGGACACCCGCACGGGTGAGACCCATTACGCCAACGCCGGACACAACCTGCCCCTACACGCGCGGGCCAATGGGGACCTGGCGTCGTTGGCGGGATCAGGCATGGCCATTGGCGTGTTTGAGCCGATCGAGCCGCCCCTACGCGAGTTCTTCGTCGCGACAGGCGATGCGTTGATGTTATATACGGATGGTCTCGTGGATGCACTGAACCCCGACGGCGAGGAATTTGGGATGGACCGCTTGACCAGCGCGTTTCATGCGGCGTCCCCACTCAGCGCCGCGGAGATCGTCGACACGGTCATGACCGCGGTTCGCGACCACACCGGCGGCGAAGTCCCATTTGACGATCAGACCGTGGTGGTGATCAAGCGAGATGCGGCGTAGATCGATCGCCAGCGGGCGCCTATATCGCCAAATCGGACTCTTTATCGGAGGCAGAAACCCCCAGCCTGGCGTACGTCGGGCCGGTGGTTTCTGCCTCCGGAGAATCTTCCGTTAGGAATCCTAAGGCTTCTGAGCCATTGGTGCACCCACGTCCGCCGCCGGCTTCACAACTTTCAGCAATTCAATCTGGCCCTGACGCGCGTAGTCGATTGACTCGCCCAAAATCCGGGCGGCCTCGCCAGGGGCATGAAAGCCCATCGAGTTCTCAGCCGCTACAAAGTCCAGGCGCCATTGCGCCTTGCGCTGCAGATCCTGCGCCTTTGCCAATTGGACATCCGTTGCGCCACCGGCCTTCGCTTTGGCCAGGTCTTGAATTAACCCGACCACGGCGTCCTCGGCGCGAGTCATCAAGGCGCGCGTACGATCCTGAATTACGTTAACGCGAGTCTTCATCTCGGTCTCGCTGAACTTGTGGCAACCCTGACAGGAGTTGTTGATGTTCAGCATCGGACTGCGCACCCAATGGTCGCTGACCTTGACCGAACCGACCCGCTCATAGGGCATGTGGCAATCCGCGCATGCGACGCCGCTCGCAGCATGGACACCCTGGCTCCACATCTCGAACTCCGGATGTTGGGCTTTCAAGCTATTGGAGCCACTTTCCTTGTGCACCCAGTCCTTCCAACCGACCGCATCGTAGTAGGCCTCAATCTGCTGAACCTTGAGGCCGTTCTGCCATGGGAACGTGAGGGTCTTCTCAGTGCCTTTGAAGTAATACTCTACGTGGCATTGAGCGCACACAAACGATCTCATTTCCTGACGGGTCGCTTCAACATTGGGGTTGTAATCGCCTTTGGAGCCCGCCGCGCGCCAACGCTCGATGCTGGCCAGATGCGGCACTGCATCTTTGGACTTCGCGAGCGCATCAATTCCGGCCAGGAACCCCGGACGCGTAATCCGAAGTTGCATATTTTCGGGCGTATGGCAGTCGTTGCAGGTAATTGGGTGCTGGACCAGTTTCGCGGCATCCGCATAGGGCATGACATTGATAACGTCAAAGCCTTTTTTGATTGCGGCTGCGCGGTCGCCGGCGGGCGCTCCCGCTTCGACTCCCTTCTGATAGAACGCCGGCACCACCGAGGCATGGCAGTTCAGGCAGGCGCCCGGCTGTTTGAATAGCTTGACCCGTTCCGTGTCATTCTGGTCGACGAGCATGTAGGCATGCCCGCGTTCCTCCCGATAGTCGGTCCCAAATGGATATCCGCTGAATATTACCCGCAGGGCCTTTTCGTCGTCCAGTTTCTGAATGGCTTCGCTACCGCCATACCGAGTACGCTGGATATCAACGGTGCGCTTGTAGCTGTCGTACTGGTTGGGGTAGTTCTGACCCCAGATGACGGGATCGATCACGTCTTCCGTGAGCGGAACGACGCGGAATGCATCCTGGCGGCCCTCACGCTGCCGCTCGCTTACGCTTTGCATCAACAGCAGCACGCCCGCCGTCAATAACGCCAACGCGCCAAAAATGGCGAAATATGCGCCAGTGGGAAGTGATTTCAGATTGGTCTTTCTCATGATTTGTTGCTGCGTCAGCGGGGCCTTTCCTCACTTTGCGGCATGCCCAACGCTTCGATGACAGGTAATGCAATCCAAAGTGTCCTGGCTGCCGGTATGGAGCGCAGTGATCGAGCTCACAGCGGCTTTGTGACAGTCAAGGCAATTGTTCAGGACGATGTTGCGACTTACCAGGCGCATCTCGATTGGCTCCTTGAAGTCTTGAAATGTAAACGCCCGGGAATGCGCAAAACCATTCTCGAGCTTGGTGGCGTACTTGCCTAGGAAGTCGTGAGGCACATGGCAACTATTGCAGTTGGCCACCGCCTTGTGGCTGCTGTGCGACCAACTGTCATATTGGTCGCGCATGATGTGGCAGTTCACGCACGCCTGCGGGTCATCGAGCAGATACGATGCGCCTTTGGCGTAGAAAAACGTAAAGGCGCCCACGCCGGCCAGAATTCCGGCCATGGCAAAAACAGCGATCAAAAGGCCGAATCGAAGGGGAGTTACGCCGGGAACTGGGGCCGCGGCAGGAAGCTCAGGCGTCATAACTTGTCGCTGAAGATCGCTCATCCGATTCATTCATCCAGCGATCCAGACTTACCCAAATATATCATATTTCTCTGCAAATACTCATATTTCAGCAGTTCTCTTCCGAGCCAGGAAACCGAGCCCTGCAACCCGCGCATTTTGGTCCCTGTCCAATCTGTATACGCGACGGTTTTGCAAAACGGGGACGGTCACCGTAGCTCCAGGCGCGGCTGCGAAAGAGTCCCTTGACAGAATTCCAGAATCGAGCGCAGCCCTCGGTCGTCGTGCCCACAAGCGAGATCAGTGCGGTATACTCTGCGGCCGCGACTGAAATGTCGCCGCGCGCTGGTGGTGAAATTGGCAGACACGCCATCTTGAGGGGGTGGTGCCGCAAGGCTTGCAGGTTCAAGTCCTGTCCAGCGCATATGAACCGCAAAGAGCGGACGACGCACGTGCGTGGTTCGCTCTTTATTTTTGTTCAGCGCCTTCGGCGGCCCCCGGGTCGTCGGGCCTAAGGAAGTGCCACATGCCCGTGCCACGCTCACGCAAATCCGCCCACCGCTACACGCTCGGAATCGACCTCGGGGGCACCAAGATTCTTGCTGCCGTCGTCGATGAGGCCGGCAAAGTCGTCGCCTCGGCCAAGAAAACGACCCAGGCCCAGCAGGGCCCGCAGGTGGTCATGAAGCGGCTGATCAAGGCGATGGAAGACGCAGTCGACAGGGCTGGACTTGCCAGGGAGGACATCGCCGCGATCGGGATTGGCGTGCCTGGCATCATCGACGCCCCGCGCGGGGTCATTATTCGGATCACGAATATCCCGGGCATGGAGAACGTCGAGATCTCCCGGATGCTGCGCGAATGGCGGCCCGTCCCG
>JBDSIP010000202.1:0-2555 GCA_039917915.1 Thermoflexales bacterium | reverse complement strand
CTTCGTTGATCAGGAGACCATTCCCCGTCAGCGCGCCAATCACGCGCACCGCCGGCATCTTCCGAAATTCGTCGGCCTGGTCCACCAGCACCCGTTGCGCGAGGTCGGCGCGGTTGATGGACACAATACGCACCGGGCCGGCCGAAAATTGAGCGATGTCGCCAGCCGCCTGGCTTAAGGTCAGCAGGAATCCGCTGGGGTTGCGCAGGACGTCGCGTAGCGCGGCCAAGTCCGAACGAACAGCCGAGCAGGGTGGGGCGATGGGCGCGCGCAGGGGCAAGGTCATGGAACGGGCGGCGTGTGGCTTTAGTTGAGCCGGGCGATCTGCCCCGCCAACTGGTTCATCAGCTTTCGGGCGGCCGTCGCATCCTCGGCTGGCGGACTGAGCGCGATGAATCGTTCCAGCGCGTCAATCGCCCGCCGGCGTTGTTCGAGCCCTGCGAACAACAGCCCGAGACTTCGCCACTCGCCGGCGTCCGCCGGATTCAAGACAAGCAGCCGCTCAACGACCCGCGCGGCGCGTTGGCTGTCAGCGCGCGCGGCGTAGGCGTTCTTCAAGTTGTTCAGAATCCGGGTCAGGATGTAGCGCGGCCCGACCGGGTCGAGAAAGTCGGGGCGCCACGCCAGCCGGCCCACTGTGATGTCGCTCACCCGCGCGATGCAGTCTTCGACCGAAAGCGGGACGCCGCCATAAGGATCGATGTAGATTGGCGCGCGATCGCCGTCACCGGCAGCGCTGACGATGAAGTGGCCGGGCAACCCGATTCCCTGCGCTTGCACGCCAACCCGGCTCGCAACCTCGAGATAGATTACCGACAACGTAATCGGAATTCCCATTCGGCGCTGCAGGACATCACTCAGGAAGCTGTTTCGCGGATCGGACAGATCGGCTGTATTCGGCCCAAACCCCTCTACGCGGAACAAGAACCGGGCCAGGTCAAGCGCGCCAATCTTGCCCGCGCTGAGAGCGGCGTCAGCCCGCATCGCAAGCTCGTCCAGCCTCAGGAGTGACGGTTCAAAGGCAAGCTCAGGATATTCGAATGATCCGAGCGCAAGGTGGGCGCGGGCCAAATCAAGGCCCGCTCGGGCGGGGTCAATCTCCCGGCGAAAAAGTTCAAGTGTTGGGTCGGTGTCAACGGGTGGGCGCATGCAATTGTCGAAGTTTTCGGGAGGGCGGGGCAATCAACCTTGGCCTGGCGCCGGCTGATGTTACCATTGCGCGCATGGTATCGACACCGCCCTCGGGGGCTCAGGGACTAATTGGAAAACGCGTGGATGTGCTCGACAAGGGCTGGATCGAACTGCAGGACATCATGGGCAACGATATGGCGATCGTCAGCGCCGCGCGGGTGTCGTTTCTTGGCGATAGCCGCGGCGAGGAGAAGGACAAGCGCCTATTGTTTCGCCTGATGAAGGACCGCCACACCAGCCCGTTTGAGCAGGTCGAATTCAAGTTCCGCGTGCGCGCCCCGGTGGTGACGTGGTGGCAGTGGGTGCGCCATCGCACGTGGCAATTCAACGCCCAATCCGGACGATATACGCCCTTCGACGAGGATGCCTACTACGTCCCCGAGGTCTGGCGCAAGCAGTCGCCCTCAAATAAACAGGCCAGCCTGGGTGAGCTCACGACCGACGAAGGCAAGCCGTTCTTCGACGCCCTTGCGCGGCACTACGACGAGGGGCATCGGTTGTATCGGGCGGCGCTGGACGCGGGAATCGCGCGCGAGATGGCGCGGGTCTTTCTGCCGGGTTTCGCCGTCTACTACACCTGGGTGTGCAAAGTCGATGCCCATAACCTGATGCACTTTCTGCGCTTGCGGATGGCCGGTGACGCCCAGCACGAGATTCGCGTCTATGCCCGGGCTATCTACGAGCACTTCTTCAAGCCCGCGCTTCCGTGGACGGCAGAGGCGTTTGAGAAGTATCTATTGCCGGCCCCCGCCGGAGCGCCAGAAGCATCGGCGTGACTGCCTCGCCCCGGCTTGCCCTCTCCACAGCGGTCCGCAACGAGCGGATCAGCCTGACCGAGATATTCCTGGCCGCTCCGTTTATCATCGTGACGGCGAGCTATGTGCCGGTTCTGGCGGCTCGCCTGGGCGCAACACCGCTCCTGCTCGGCGCCATCACGTCGGGGTCGGCTCTGGTCCTGGCCCTGGCCGCTGCGCTCGGACGCTGGTGGAGCACCCGGCCGTTGGGCGACGTCCAGCGCCTGCTGCTTCCCCTCAACATCTTCCGGCTGCAATTGGCCTTCATCCCGCTCGTGCTGTTGCTGCCCGCGTATCGGGCTGAGGCCCTGGTGATCCTGATTCTCGCGATGAGCTTGTTTGGCGGCCTGGGAAATGTCACATTCGCGGTGCTTTTGCCGCGGATTACCACCCGCGACCGCCTTTCCGCGCTTGTCTCTTCTCGTTGGACCGTCCTTGGTGTTGGCATGGCGATCTTCACGCCGCTGCTTGCGGCCATTCTGGATGCTTTGCCAATGCCGTGGAACTACGCGGCAGTCTGCGCCATTGCGGGGGTTTTCATCGTCGGCAACAGCGTTCTGCTCGGCCGCG
>JBDSIP010000201.1:0-3324 GCA_039917915.1 Thermoflexales bacterium | reverse complement strand
GCTTTGCCTATTTCATGATCCAGACGACGGCATCGGTGGGCCTGCAGACCTTCCTGCCTTCAGCGTTGAACAGCGGCCTCGACGTGCCGCTGGTCATCGCCGCGACGACCGTCACTGCCTATCTGCTCGGTGGCACCGGCGGCATCGTGTTCGGCGGCTTCCTGGCCGCGCGTACGCAGCGCCACGATCGGGTGGCGGCCGCCGGCTTGCTGGCCGGCGCATTCCTGCTGGTGTTCGTCGCGGCAGGCGTCGTGCCGATCGCGCTGATCGCGCCGTACTTCGCGTTGATCGGCTTCGTGATGGGCACCACCGGACCCTCGCGCGACCTGATCGTGCGCAACGCCACGCCCAAGGGTGCGGCAGGGCGCGTGTACGGCTTTGTCTATTCCGGTCTCGACCTCGGCGCCACTATCGGCCCCGTGTGGTTCGGCCTGATGCTCGACCATCATCTCGGCCGCGAGATGTTCTATGTCGTTGCCGGCCTTCTCGTGGCGGCGGTCGCCACCGTGGTGCGGGTGCGGCGCGCCGTTAACGTCGGCAACGCCACCGCTGCCGCCGACTGACAGGAAAGGAACGGCATGGATCTCGGCATCGCCGGACGCCGCGCGCTGGTATGCGCGGCCAGCAAAGGCCTCGGCCGGGGCTGCGCCGAAGCGCTGGCGCGCGAAGGCGTGGACGTGACGATCCTGGCGCGCACCGCC
Source organism: Thermoflexales bacterium (assembly GCA_039917915.1). Classification (GTDB taxonomy): domain Bacteria; phylum Chloroflexota; class Anaerolineae; order J036; family Brachytrichaceae; genus Brachythrix. The sequence goes on along the minus strand of JBDSIP010000201.1, from coordinate 2,623 downwards.
GGGGATGTCGAGCGCGCGGCTGCCGAGATCGGTGACCTCGCCGGGCGCAGGGTGGCGTGGCTCGCCTGCGACATCACGACACCCGAAGGCCGCACCGCGGCGCTGGCGGCATGTCCGCAGCCGGACATCGTGATTACCAATGCCGGTGGTCCGCCGCCGGGAGACTTTCGCGATTGGGACCGCGATACCTGGTTGCGCGCGATCGACGCCAACATGCTGACGCCGATAGAGCTGATCAAGTCTACGGTGGATGGCATGATCGCGCGTAAATTCGGACGCATCGTCAATATCACGTCAGCTGCGGTGAAGGCGCCGATCGACATCCTCGGCCTCTCCAACGGCGCGCGCAGTGGCCTCACCGGTTTTGTCGCCGGGTTGTCACGCAAGGTGGCGAAGCAGGGCGTGACGATCAACAATATGCTGCCCGGTCTCTTCGACACGGCCCGGCTGCAGGGCATGATGAAAACGCGCGCCGCGGCGCAAGGCATCACCGTTGACGCGGCGCTCGATGCCGCGCGCGCATCAATACCCACCGGCCGCGTGGGCACGCCCGAGGAATTCGGCGCGATGTGCGCGTTTCTATGCAGCGCGCATGCCGGTTACATCGTCGGCCAGAACATCTTGATGGACGGCGGCCAATACCCCGGGACGTACTAGGCGGGGCGTCAGGGGTGCGCCAGGCCCCTGATCACGGAGGCGTGCGGCCGAGCGAAATCTAACTGTTCAAATCGGCGAGCGATTCGCCCACAAGTGGGCGAACGGCAACAGTTCCCGGAGAATCAGGTGTCAAGGCGGGCGTACCTGCCCCACCGATTTTCTCTGGCAGGAAGCCAGCTGTTGGAGCGAGGTGATCATTGCTTGACCGTGGTTCACGCGTCATTTGAAATGGAAATTACCAGCTCCAAACAGTCCGAGCAGACCGATGATGATCAGATAAATTGCGACGATGTAGTTGAGGAGCCGCGGTACAACCAGGATAAGGATGCCCGCGATCAATGAGACCAAAGGACCAATGCTGAGTGTCAAGTTCATTTGGATATCCGATTCTTCTAGAGAGTTTGAATGTCATCAAACCGATGGATGGACCTGTGGACGATCCATGTTCGATTGACGGTCTCGACAATTACTGGATCAATACAAATGGTTTTGCATCACCTCGCTCTTCGCCTCCCTGCCGGCGCTCTTGCCGTCCTCGCCCGCGCGCTGAACGGGTAGGCGAGAGGGAAGCGAGACCGACTAGATGAGCCGCCCCGCCTCCTCTTCGGTGGGCAACCGGCCCTGCGGCGTAAATTTGTCGACTGCCCCCGGCAATTCACGTGTCAGCCTGGCCAGCAACTCTTCCCGCGAAAGTCCGGTTTTTTCCGCAAGCGTGCCCAGTACATCGGGCCCGATAGCCTTCTCCAGGTGGTCGGATCCAATGGGTTGATTGGGTCCTGTCTTGACCCAGGAATCCGCAGCCTCGGCGTGTCCGTTTTGCTTGAAACGCTCGACCAGGTCGCGGAGCCCACCACTCAACACACTCCCCGCGCTCGCACCGCCCACAAGTCCACCCAGTTTGCCGAGCACGCCCCCATGGGTGCCCTGCTGGTTGAGCGGGCCGGGTGCATTCCCCGGCGCCTGGTTCCGTCCGCCCAACATTTCCGTAATTTTGTCGCGATTCTGATAACCAGCGACAGCGAGAAGTCCCAAAAGCGCAACCATCGACGGCATTCCGCGGCTCATTTCATTCTCCCTATCATCCCAATCGGAGGGGTCCGACCGTTACACAGCTTAGCGCATCCCCGGGCTAGGTCCGGGTAACGAAAATCAGGTGTATCTTTACATGGCGGCTCGGCGTCACCGAGCGAACACGGGAGGAGCCATGGGTATTATCTGGACAATCATCATCGGGTTTGTCGCAGGCGTCATCGCCAAGTTCATCATGCCCGGCAAGAACGAGCCTTCTGGATTCGTGTTGACAACGATCCTCGGCATTGTCGGAGCAGTCGTTGCGAGCTACCTCGGTCAAGCGCTTGGGTGGTATTCGCCCGGCGAGGGAGCCGGCCTCATCGGCGCTGTCGTGGGGGCGATTGTCGTTCTCTTTGTGTGGAGCCTTGTCGCAAAGCGACAGGTGTAGGAGACGCGAGGGCATCGTCAATGGAGCGCACGTTCTTTCCAGTACGCCAACCATCGGCAGTGGCCCGCTGACACGCCCACACGTCAACCGGATGTCGCCCCGTTTTCGGTGAACGACACAGTATCAGTCTTCGTTTCCCATCGTCTCGGGAAGGTCGAGGCCGTGCGTCGCCTCAGAGAGGGTCTCGCCCGCACCAAGGGTCAGATCGGAGCTATGGTCGCGATGAAGCAGGAGACTTGGCAAGGGGATACGTTGTTCTTCCGGATGCGTGCGCTCGGACAAACTGCGGCGGGGAGCATTGAAGTACTGGAGGACACGCTACGCATCGAAGTGGCGTTGCCTTGGCTCCTGGCGAAAGCAGCAAAGGGACTTCTTCCATTTCTGCGGAAGGAAACGACGAAGCTGCTGGAAAAGCACTAGGTCCCGCACGGGAAGGCCAGTTGCGGCGAGCGTTCTTCCGCTTGGCCCGCCCCACGCCTTGCGCGACAGTTCTCAGCAGTGCTCAAA
>JBDSIP010000200.1:0-5888 GCA_039917915.1 Thermoflexales bacterium | reverse complement strand
GGTGTGCGCCGGGCCGGGGAGTTTCGCTGCCGAAAAACTGACTTATGCCTGCCGTAGGGCCTCTTCTACGACATCCATCCCTTCATTTAACTCGCTGTCGGTGATGACCAGCGGAAACAGGAAACGCACGCCGTTGGAGTACAAGCCGCAGCGGATCATCAGCACGCCATTTTGGGCGGCGTAGTTCACGACGGACAGGGTTCGCTCGACCGCCAGCGGCTTCTTGCTGGCGCGGTCGTCGACGAGCTCGATCGCCAGCATGGCACCCAGCCCGCGCACGTCGCCGATGATGCCGATCCGCGATTGCATGTCCTTTAGCCGGTCGCAGGCGATCCCGCCCACGTATCGCGCCCGGGCTGGCAGGTCCTGATCCTCGATTAATTGGATCGCGGCCAGCGACGCTGCGCAGGCGATCGGATTTCCAGAATAGGTGCCGCCCAGACCGCCAGGATGCGGCTTGTCCATGACCTCAGCCCGGCCCACGGTCGCTGCAATCGGCATCCCGCCGCCCATGCTCTTGGCCAGGGTGATGATGTCCGGCGATACCCCGAAATGCTCCATCGCGAACATCTTCCCGGTGCGGGCCATCCCGCACTGGATCTCGTCGGCGATCAGCAGAATGCCATAGCGATCGCAGGTCGCGCGCAGCCGGCGCATGAACTCGACCGGCATTGGGATGAAACCACCCTCGCCCTGAACTGGCTCGACAATGACGGCTGCCACCGCTTCAGGCATGACATGGGCGACCAGCGCCCGCTCAAACGACTCCCACACGATCTCAATCTTCTGTTCGTCGGTCATCGTGTCGGCGGCCACCATCCGATACAGATAAGGGTAGGGGACTCGATAGATCTCCGGCGCAAACGGCCCGAAGTTCTTCTTGAACAGCGCATACTTGCTGGTCAGCGACTGGGTGAGCAGGGTGCGGCCGTGATAGGCGCCCTCAAACGCGATGATGGCCTGCCTGCCGGTCGCCGCGCGGGCGGTCGCGATCGCGGTCTCAACCGCCTCCGCGCCGCTGTTGTTGATCATCGCCTTCTTTGGCCCGGGGATCGGCGCGATCGCGCACAGCTTCTCCGCCAGGCGCACATGCGGCTCGGTCGTGGCGACCAGCCCGCTGATGTGGATCAGCTCGCCGGCCTGGGCCCGGATGGCCTCCACGACTTCGGTCGGGGTGTGCCCGACGTTCAGTACCCCGATTCCGCCGGTGAAGTCAAGCAGCATGTTGCCGTCGACGTCCTCGACCATGGCCCCGTGCGCGCGTTTGATCGCCAGGGGGGTCGACTTTGCGAACCCGGCCGGCATGCTCGCATCGCGCCGCGCGACAAGCGCCCGGCTGCCCGGCCCGGGCAATTCTGTCTTGAGTTGGATGTGCTTTCTTGGGCTCATAGTGTTGACTTTCGTGTCTGGAGCAGATTGGACATGGCTGAACGTGTGGCTGTTCGGACTACTCGGCATCTCGCTTGCGCCGTCGTTCGGCAACCGCTAATGCGCGTGCCTTGAGCAGGGCTGCAAAGGTCGCAAAACCAAATTCGTAGTTAGGCTCGCTGTACGCTCCCAATCTGCCCGACTCGCGCTCCGACAATAGCAAACAGGCTCCATCATATAGGCGCTCGCGCATTAATTTCTCGCAGAAAATCTCATATCGACGCGCGAATGACGCTCTTTGGAACTCGGGGAACACAGAAAAGTTTGATTCCTTGGCCGTGATGGGTTTCATCGAATCCGATGACTGCTCAAGCAACATCAGCCAACCGAGCCAAGGGCCGCTTGATACAGCGAATTTTCCTTCTCGGAACGCCGTAAGGATGTCCGTCGAACTACCGATCGCCTCTTCTACCCGATTATTGAAATTGTTGCCGAATGATGGACCGGGATGGGACTTTAGCTCGATCGCGGCGATTAATTCGGTCTCGACAACCACAACAATGTCCCATTTCTTCGTAGGCCGGAAGAATCCAGGCAGTGTTGTGTCATGCCGTGTATGTATTGTGCTTCCGACAAGACTGGCTTCGGCAAGAATATCGCGAATAAGATCAATGAAGCCATCCATCTGCTTTCCTCCAGTGGAAGCACTCCGATTCCCTCTGTCTCGCTCTCCGGTGCCTGCCCCTTGCCTTACACTCTGTTGTTCCAGTTCCGACCAGAAAGAACGAACCGCACCAGAAACGCGCTCGATGTAGTTCATGCTATGGCGCCTTCGGGTCAGCCGTGATCTCGGCGGTCGCAAAAAGCGATTCCGCGGAACGCCGTATCCGATTCTCGGACATTTGGAAATACTCTGGGTCGATTTCGATACCAATCGAGTTTCGTCCCCATCGAGCCGTCGCGACACATGTTGTGCCTGTTCCGAGAAACGGATCCACGACTGTGTCGCCTACAAACGAGAACATTCTGACCAACCGCTCTGCCAATTCCTCGGGATACGGCGCCGGGTGATGCCGAGTGGATGCGCCAGTTACCCCGGTCCAAATCGACTGAAACCATCGCTTGTGATTCGTCTCGGAGATTACGGACAACAGCCGATTTGCTGAAGATGGCTTTCGATATCCGCCCGGTTTGCGTTCCATCAAGATGAACTCGATATCATTCTTGATAACCGCATTTGGCTCGTACGGCTTTCCTAGGAATCCACCCCCATTTCCGTTTGCCTCGTAGCTTGCGTTTGCGATCTTATGCCAGATGATGGGCGAAAGATTGTCGAAGCCAATATGTCTGCAGCTTTCTTGTATTGATGAATGGAGCGGGACAACGGTGTGCCTGCCCGCGTTTTGCTTTCGCGACAGGCACACATCGCCGACGACGCAAATAAGGCGACCGCCCGGAACCAGGATGCGATAACAGTGGGTCCAGACCCGATTCAATTCCCGTTGAAAATCGTCATATCCCTGAACGTCACCTAGCTGATCTTCATGATCGCGGTACTTCTTCAAAGTCCAGTAGGGCGGCGAGGTGACGACGAGATGGACCGACTCGTCCTCGATGAAGCCCAACTCACGCGCATCACCGCGTACGAGCCGATGCCGGGTTGGGATTTTGCTCACCGCATTCTCAATCTCGGACATGAGAGCGGAATCTTTGGCAATGCGCGGAATGTCGGTTTGCAGGTTTCCAGCTCCACCCAGACCTTTGGGAACGAAACTCGCCAGATCAAGTTCTGCGGGTCGGCTAAGCTCGGGGCGATCATTTGTCTTGGCGGTCATCGGTTTTTCGTTCTCGACAAATAGTACTGAATCAGTCATTCACCCAAGGTCAGACTCGCGCTGGTCTTGCCCGTGCGGTCGTGCCTCGCTGTAACGGTGACCGTTGAGCCGCCAGGCGCCTCAACCACCCACTCGACCCGGGCCCGGTCGGTGCTGGCGTCGCTTCCGCCCCACACGCCCATGCTGAGCTTCAGCGCGCGACCCTCGAGCTGCCCGCAGGCCGTCTTGAGTTCGCCACTTAGCAGCCGGGCGCCCTCGGGCAAGCCAAGCACAAGCTCCAGCGGCTGGACCAGGTGCTTCTCGGCGGCGCGCGCGCTTACGCTGGTGGGCAGCCAACCGGTATTCTCCACCACGGCCCGGATGTGCCAGGCCGATCCGCCCAGGCGCTTGGCCGACAGGTCCCGAAAAGCCAGCTCCGGTGAAATCAGGGCGTGCCAGAAGATCACGTCGGCATGCGGCGCGATTTCCGCCTCCAGGAGGTGCGGCGGCGGGTTGCGCCACATCAGCTCGGCATCCCATCCGCCGATCTCAACCCCGCCCAACTGGGGATGGGTGAACGTTTGCCATGCCACAAAGCCGCGCCCGCCCAGGGCCTCATCCTGCCATTTGAGCAGCTTCAGGTCATCTTCGATATCGTGCTGGCGAAACCAGTCCATGAAGCGATAGCCGCCGCCGTTCGGCTTTTTCATGTCGATCCCGGCCATGCGCTGCGGGCTCCACAGCTCGCACGTCCAGGCATATACGCCGAGATGGTCATAAAGCCAGTCGTCGAATACTCCCTTGATGGTTTCCTTGGGGTGGTACTTGAAGTCGTGGAAGACCGACACCGCCGGGTATCCGGTCAGCTTTGTGATCGTCTTGCCGATCTCCTGCATCGTCCACAGGTCGGGGGTCGCGATCGTGTCGTCGGCCCGCGTGCCATATGGCCGCAGATACACCCCGCTATACGTGTGAAAGGTGATCGCGCCGGTGATGTTTGGGTGGTCGACGATGAATTGCACCATCGCCCGTACCTCGGGTTCGCTCGTTGGATATGGGCCCGCGCCGGGCTGCTCGCTTTCGATCGCCCACTCGACCGGGAAGTTGCGATTGAGGTCCAGGCCCTCCAGCGGGCGGGCAAGCTTGATCGTGACCCCGTCGTAATTCTGGATCTCGCCCTCGGGCAGGATCCGATAAAACGGCCCGCTATCGCCGCCCGCCGGGTCGCGCGCGATCATCAGCCGCCCATCGCCGGGATGGGCCTTCCACGGACCGTTCGGGTCGCGCACCCGCATCGACAGGATGCGCCCATCGCCATCGATGTCGGCGAGGTGCAAGCCGTCCTGGCGCTCCTTGAGCGGGTAGGGCCGGGTCGACGAGCGAATGCGGCGGTGGCGCTCATCGAGAAAGAGCTCGGCCCCATCCGGATTCGCCCGCGCCACGATGTATAGCGCGCGGGTGTCAAGCATCCGGGTGAGTTGCGGATCGCTGCCATACCCGCTCAACGCCTTGTAAATGGCATACAGCGCGCATGTCGACGGCGAAACTTCAGTTGCGTGGATGTTGGCGTCGACCCAGAACGCCGGCTTGTCCGAGGCCGGGCCGGTCTTGGCGCTGGTCAGGGTGGCCACCCAGATCTCGCGGCCCTCGTGGCTGCGCCCGATGGACGTGATTGCGCACAGGTCTGGGTACTCGGCCGCGAGCGCGTTCAGGAGATCGGTGAGTTCCGCGTAACGGTAGAAGCGGTCAAATGCGGGTTTGATCATGATTCGCAATGGGTGGGATCCCGCCGCCGATCTACAGCGGTCGCAGCCGCCCGTCCTTCAGGATGACGCTCTCAACAATCCGTTGGTCATGGCCGCCAGGCGCGATTGTGCTGGCCTTGACCGTGACATATTGCCTGAGCGGGGTCAGGTTGAGCTTCTTTACCAGAATCTCCTCGACCTGGAAAATGCCGGCCGAATTGCTCATGTCGACCTGGATCTCGACCGGCATGCTCTCGCCCTTGTTGATATGCACGCCTTCGATTGACAGGGCGGACACCGCGTGGATGTCGATCTTGCCCAGATCGAACGGCATGCGCGCCCGGCCCTTGCTCATGTCGCAGCCATCCGCGACGGCGACGACGGCGCTCTCCATGAAGAGCGGGGGCGGGTTCATGTCGTGGCACTGAATCGCCGACAAGATGAAGTTCTCGATCAACTGCATGCGCTCGGAATCGCCGTACAGGCGTGGCAGCGTGCGCTCCAGAATGAGCTGACCCATGATCACGCCCATCGGTTCGTGGTTCAGCCGGTGCAGGGCGTTCCCAATGTCGTGCAGCAGAATCCCGGCGAGGCCAACCACAAACGCGTCCTCAAATGTGCCCGTGCCCGACTCCACAACATCAAACGGCACCCTCGCCTCGTGCAGCAGGGTCATGATCTGGGCCAGATACGACGCGGTCACGCGGGCGTGGATGGGCCCGTGATCGTTGTAGTTGAGCTTGCTGACCGCCGTGTAGTTTGACATCTCCCAATTCGCCTGCACCCGGGGATCGGACGACAGCAGCTCATAGATCCGGGCGGTGCGCGGATAGGGGGCCGTCAGCTTCCGAATAGTCTCATCGGCCTTGACGAAGAGCTCCTCATAATCGTTGGGCAGGTGCGCTCGCAGGCGCCGGGTGTGGTTGGAGGGCTCGGGTTTGGGCAGTTGAATAAGTGACAT
>JBDSIP010000199.1:0-4153 GCA_039917915.1 Thermoflexales bacterium | reverse complement strand
CGGGCTGACGGCGCTGATCCTGTGGCAGCTGGGGATGGACTCCCCATTGATGTGGGGCGGTATCGTCGCGGTGCTCAATTATATTCCTTATTTGGGGCCGATCGCGTCGGGGATGCTGCTGTTCTTCGGCGGCCTGATGACCTTTCCCGACGCCTGGGCGGCGCTGCTGCCACCGGCGATTTTCATCTCGCTGCATCTCGTCGAGGCCAATCTGATCACGCCGATGATCGTCGGCAAGCGGCTGACCATCAGCCCGCTGGCGATCCTCATTTCGTTGAGTTTCTGGTCGTGGGTGTGGGGCACCACTGGGGCGTTATTGGCGGTGCCGCTGTTGATCATCGTCAAAACGATCTTCTCGGCCGCGGGCACGCCCGACATCGCCGGATTCTTGTTCGAGGACGGGACCTTGACCCATGTCGGCGAGCATGAGGATGATGACGATGGCCCCGACGCCGGCGCCCGACCGGCCGGTTGACAGTGCTGGGGGGGTAACTTAGTTGCCCGCCTCGCCGATCACGCGGGTGTAGCTCAGTTGGTTAGAGCGCCGGCCTGTCACGCCGGAGGTCGCGGGTTCGAGTCCCGTCACTCGCGCCATTCTTATCAATGGTTTAATGCCCACGTGGGCGTTAGTGCGTGCACCAATTGGATTTGGGATAAGCCCGGGTTAAGCACCGGACCGAGACTCGTTGCGCCCTAACGGTCGACGAACTGGTTCAGGAATACGGATATGGCGGGCCTTTTCTCCCATCGCCAATTTCGTACTACGGCTATGGTATTCTGTCAGGCTGGCTCGGCGGCGCCGAATAACTGACGTTGATCTTTCCAGCTTGCCGGACTCGCATCAGTGAGCGTGAGCCGGTCGTGGTGAGGTGCTGTGCATTGCAGCAGAAAGCGAGGGTCCGCCCTGATCCCGCGGGACGGCCTGCGACCGACTACGTCCTTTTCGCTCAGGCACATTGCGGACTGCCATGGTTTCAAAGGATCCCGGCCATGAGCGGAAGTGCGTTGCCAAGCCATGCGCCAGCCTGTTTGGAAACGATGCCCCGGGTCAACGGCGACGCCAGCATCCGACGAGGATATCGGCTTCTGCCCGGCACCTTCACTGATCGGCTGCAGGCTCGAATCCACAGGAAGCTGGCGCAGAGCTGAAGCGCGGCCGGGCTCAGCGTCTTCGAGACGAAGTTCGCGTCGAGCAACCGGACCAACCAGTCCTCTGCCCACCGCAAATATTCAAGATCCGGGCGGTATTCAAAGGAACCCCCCAACATCACATGCTTGCGGGCATCGTCCGAATTATATGCCACACCGAGATCATCAAGCAGTCGCATGCTGATCTTGGTCTGCGCACGAAGGATCGCATCGCGTTGGTTTCGAATAATCTGACCCTGATGAAGGCGCCGGTCGATCAACACTTCCGGAAGGTTTCGCACCTGGTGACGGCGCGTCAGGCGAACGAACATGTCAACATCTTCGCAGACCGGGAATTCGGCTCGATATCGATATTGCTTCAGGATTTCCGCGCGCCCGATAATTGAGGACTGCTGGAAGGCTGATCTGAATAGGAGCCAGCACTTGATATCGTCATAAGTAAGGGGAGGGACACGAACTCCCGACTTCCGCGCGCCGCCACCGTCGATTTTGCCGGCACAGCTGCCGACCATTGCGACGCTCGGATTCGAGTCAAGGAAACGGATCTGATTTTCCAAACGGTGCCGCCGGGCAATATCATCGCTGTCCAGCCAGGCGATGAATGTGCCGGCCGCCTCATCGAGGCCCGTGTTGCGCGCGAAGGGAATCCCGAGATTGCGCTGATGCCGCACAAGACGGACCCGTCTGTCCGGAAACGACGTGATCCTTTCGACAGTCCTGTCCGTCGATCCGTCGTCGACAATAATGAGTTCGAAATTTCGGTAGGTCTGATCAAGAATGCTTTGCACGGCATCCGCGATGAACCGCTCCCGGTTGTAAACCGTAATGATCACCGAAACGCGGGGTAGGCTCATGCCTGCGTTCAGACCGCTGCGAGGGTCGCGGAATTTGGGGCGCCCCAGCGAGGCTCGTGAGTGGCGGGCTCCGCCGCACACGAAATGATCTCGCGGGCAGCTTGTCCACATGGATCATCGAACTGTGCAAAGGTCATTGAGACGGCAAGGCGCTGCGCAGGCAAATATTGCGCATGAATACTTTGCGCGCGCTCGATGGCTCCAATGACGTGAGCGGGATCAACTACCTCCCCAAGCCGCCAGAAAGCGTAATCGGGTGACTCTGTCCAGTTGACGCCATGCGAGTTAAGGAACACGCAGGGGCGCGGACGAAACAGAAACTCATAAACCTGGCTGGAGATGTCTCCCAGATAAATATCTGCCGAAACGCAGTAGCTCATGTCAAACAGCCGATCGGTGCCGGTATCAACCATTATCCTGTCGGGGACAGACATCGCCGCCCACTCGGCCAGGATGCGCGCGGAGGCATCGTCGAAGACGCGGATGTGCGGAGCGACGATGAGATTGAATCTGCCGTCAGCGGCGAATGCTCTGACGATCTCCCGGGCGTGGTGGAGGGATGACAGTTTCCGTTTAAAATGCGGATTGTAAAGAACGGTCGGGCGGGCGTTGTCGAACAGCCTCACTGGCTTCACACTCATCCGCCGAATGAGGTCTCCCTTCGGGTATCCGACGATTTTGACTGATTCCGGACGCACATGCGATTCGATCATTCGCTCTGCGGTTTTCTCTCCCGCAACGCCAATGCGATCAAAGCGGCGGAATCGGGTCTCAAACGATACGGCGCGGTCGCCGGCACCGTGAGGAATGCAAAACAAGCGCGGCCGATTCACACCCATCCGACGCAGGATGGTGGAAGTGCATTCGGCCACGACAATGACATCGAATGTGTTAAACAACCGGCGGTTTCGCCACAGGAGGGGTATTTTTGCCAGGGATGAGTGCCGCCACAGGCCAGCGGCCATATCGCCGAGCGATGAGCGTCGCAGCAGGCGGTATCGAAGATATGCGCCAGGATAGAATGACGCCGCTTGCTCCGCGAGCTCGAGGGACCGCTCGTCGGACGCAAAAACAAAAATCTTGGCTTCGGGCATCGCAAGGGAAAGCGTCGCTGCAACCGGCACGATGTGGAATACCTGATGCGGCCCGCCGATGACGGAGAACGCCACTCTTATCGACATTGACGCCTTCCTAACCGCCGGCGAACGTGCCTCGGAGCCTGTGTGTCGCAAATCCACCTGACTACGGGCTGACTGCAGCTCGCCAATGACTCGTGAAGTGCGGCTTCCCGCTTTTGAATGCGGTCCCGCCTGACCTTCTCAGCGCGTCCGGGTTAGTTGATGGAGGGGCTTGAGTCTATGGAGTCGGTGCTTTGAGCTTGATTGGCGTTGTTTCACGAAAACCAGGACAGAATGGGCCTCGCCCGCCTGGCCAGATTTCGGGCATTATCCGGAATGCCGGGTGGATTTTGGCTGGCAAGGGCATCGGCGGCCTTTTCGGCCTGGTTTATCTAGGGCTCGCCGCCCGCGCGCTGGGTTCGGCGGGCTTGGGTGAGTTCGTGCTCATTCTGTCCTTTGGTCAGGCGGTTACAAATATCGCCCAATTCCAGACGTCCGAGGTGCTGATCCGTTTCGGTGCCAGACATTTGAGGAATGGGAGCGGCGATCAGTTCGCGCGGCTGATTTTGTTTTCGGCCGCGCTCGATGCGCTTTCGGCGATGGCTTGCATTGTGATCGCGCTCGGCGCGGTTGTCGTGATCGGACCAATGGTCAAACTTGCAGGCGAGGATCAGATCCTGGCCGCTGCTTTCGCAACGAGCTTCATATTCTCGATACGTGGGACGCCGGTTGGAATACTCCGCTTGCTGGATCGCTTCGATGTCGCCGCGCTCAGCGAGGCCACTTTGCCGGCCGCCCGTCTCTTGGCTGGCGCGCTCTGCTATGCGTTCGCCCCGAAAGTTGCCTGGTTTCTCGCCTCCTGGGCCGCCGCGGAGCTCATAACGACCGCAGTGATATGGATTGCCGCAATTCAACAATTGCTGAGGCGAGAGCATCTCAAGAGATCGTCGAGGCGCCTTGGGCTCCGTAATGTCGTGGCCGAAAATTCCGGACTCTGGAAATTCGCCTGGTTCATGAACCTCGCATCGACCG
>JBDSIP010000198.1:0-7291 GCA_039917915.1 Thermoflexales bacterium | reverse complement strand
ACGAGCGTCACTTTCCTGCGGCGCTTGAGCGCCTCGCGAAACGCGGCGTGGCAGATCCGCTCGGCGCCGCGGCGGGTGATCAGCAGCGTGTCGCGGGCTTCGTCCGCGCCCAGGTCGCGCGGCGCGAGCCGCGACGAGAACAGGCCCTCGCAGTTCTCGCGAAAGATGACGAAGTCGATCTCGCCCGCGCCATAGTTCTTGAGCGGGCAATGCCCGGCGTGGTACAGCCGGATCGGGCGCAGGCCGCAAAACAAGTCGAGCCGTTCTCGCAGGTCAATCTGGGGCGTTAATTCCTTTCCGTCCGGCCAGCGCACCGAGGGCAGGCCCATCGCGCCCAGCAGCACGGCATCCGCGGCGCGGCATGCCTCAAACGCGGCCTCGGGGAGGGGGTCGCCGTGCTTGAGGTATTCGGCCGCGCCGACCGAATACTCGGTCAGTTCGAACGAGACGCCGGTCATCGGCGCTTCGACGGCCCGCAGGATCTTGACGGCTTCTGCCATCACCTCGCCGCCAATGCCGTCGCCCGGGAGAACCGCGATGTGGAAGGTCTTCATCCCGGGCGATTGTATGTGTTTCACCCGGGGAGTATCGCGTCACAACTACTTTTTTCTTGATACCGCTCCGGCGCGTATCGGCGGGCCAGCAGTCCGCTGGCCAGCTCGGGCTTGATCTCGTGCACCAGCACGCCTTCCTGCTCATACGGCAGATGGGCCTGGCACTCGCCGGACGGGGCGATGAGGCTTGTGGCCGACTCCTGGAAGCGCAATGCGTAGTTGACGCTTGCGAAGTAGATGGTGTTCTCCAGGCTGCGCATCATCATCGCCTTCTCGTAGTAGGGCGAATCGACGGCCCCCCATTGGGTGAGGCGGACACCTGTCAGGTCGCTCCCCGATTGGTGGGGATGAAAGACGATCCTGGCGCCGCGGACTGCCGCCCAACGCACGGTCTCAGGGTAGCGCCAGCCCTCATGGCAGATCGCCACGCCAAATTTGAGCCCGTTGATCTCGAAGAGCTGGCGGGTATTCCCGGGCACGTAGAACGGATCCTCACTTGGGTCGAGCTGGTTTTTGGTCTGGATGCCCTGGAGCTGGCCCTGGGCGTCGATGACATAGGCGCAGATCTGCCGGCCGGCGGGAGTGATCCGTTCCATCCCCAGGATTGTGGCGATCCGGTATGCCTTCGCCCACTGCGACGCGGCCTGTAGCGCGCGCTCCTGGGCGGCCTCGTCAAAGGGCAGCACCGCGAAGTCCAGCCCGCGCAGACCGGGCAGCCAGGCTTCGGGGAAGCACACAATCTCCGCGCCCTGGGCCGAGGCCTCGGACAGCATCTGTCTGAGCTTGTCCAGGCCTTCGTCGAGGGTCGTAGCGATGCGGGGTGAGGCGAGGGCGATGATCATGGGGGATCTTCGGCGATCCCGGCGATGTCGGTTGAATCAGCGTCTTCGTCGTCGCCCGGGTGAAACTCTTCATAGATGAAATGCAACACCATGCCCGGGACACGAATGTCATCGATCTCCTCGTTGAAGAGTTCCTCGGTGATGAATCGGTACGCCTCGGCATCGTCAACTTCGCGCAGGAAATCCACAACCACACCCTGTTCGGCCAGGAGATCGAGCAACGCATTCAGTTCGGCTTCGAGCTCGAATGGCGGGATGTCGACAAGGGGCCGGATGGACGGAGAGCCCAGAAAATCGCGGAGCGGGACTTGCGCCGCATTTTCGAACTGACGCTCGAACTCGTCAATGTTCTCGAGCCACTGCGCCTCGACTTCTGAGGGCAGAGCAGAATCGGTCTCGGAGGAAAACACCGCGCCATACCGCTCTTCGAGCTCTTTGCGTTTGTAGTCGTTGACAACCCGCTGGGCGCGTTCTGGAAGATCATCGTCAGGGCGATTCGAGGGTTCATCCGGGTCGGTCAACATGCCAGGAATTGTATGCGGAACGCCTCGAAGCGCCGGCGGGTTACGATGCGCGCCTATCCCAACAGCGTGGCCTGTCCCCGCCGGACATATCGAACAGGCTTGCTGAGCCTTTCAAGCGTTCCCTCGGCAACGAGGCGGTTCAGCCACGCGCCGGCCTGGGCTGTCGAGACACCCAGCACATCCGCGATCTGGGCGCTGGTAACCGGGGCCGCCGCAACGCGCAGAATTGCGCCCCGCGCCACGGCAAACAGGGTTTCGGATGGAATGCCGGCGTCGGGCTTGTCCCCGGGCGCGACCTGCGCCTCGCGGGCCTCTGATTGAATCGCTGAAACTGAATACTCCGGAGCGGGCTCGAAGATCGATTCCGGATTAGCCGCGGGTTCGAGAAAGCCTGACGGCGGAGACCCGCCATCCGACGGTCCGCTGGCAGGGAACAGCGAAGGCGTTGATGCGGTTGGCCGCGGCTCGGTCGACGCAGCCTCGTCGAGCAGATCAGCCAGCGCGGCATCAGGATCAGGGTTTGGCCAGGCAAGCGCTCCCTTGCGCAGCAGCGCATCCAAACCAGGCATGGACGCCCCGGTTGACCGCACATAGACGGGCTCGAACTTGTATCTTTCGAGCTGTTCGATGGCGCCCGCCCACGTGCCGCCGGCGTTCAAGTCGGCGCTCACCACCAGCGCCGCGTCCGCCAGCGCATAGATGAGCTTGTTGCGTTGCATGGCGTTGCCCACGTTGAAGCCCGCGCCCGGATCATACGGCGAGACCAGGGCCAGCCGGCCGTCGAGGAGAAGGTTGCGATGCTCGCGCTCGAGGGCCGTCCGTTCGAGGCTGTCCGCGAGGACCCCCCCGGCCCTGCCGCCCGCTTCCAGGGCGCCGCGCATCGCCGCGAGGTCGATGCCCCGGGCGCCGCCCGAGACCAGGATCCGCCCGGCCCGCGCGGTCTGGCCGCCCACGTTCATGGCGTAGTCGATGAGCGCGTCATCGGCCTGGCGCGACCCGACCACGGCGAGCCCGCCCGCCTCAAACAGGCCGATGTTCCCGCAGCCGTAGAGGACCGCCGGGGCGTCATCACGCAACCTGGTTTTCAGGCGCGCCGGATAGTTGACGTCGGCGCGGCTGACGACCCAGATCGCGCGGGCCTGCCACCGCTCGACGACCTGGCTTAAAAGGAAACCGCGACCCAGGAGTCGGCGCAGACGGTCCGCGTCGGCAATGGTTTGGCAGGCGCGAAGAAGCTCGGCGTTGTCTGCGGCCAGCAGATCCGCCGGCTGATGGTTGATCTCGCGCAGGTGCCGGGCAAGCCGCTTGTACTCGCCGGGCGTGAGAAGTTCGGTGGATGACGAGCCGCGCCCGGCGATCAACGGCGCCGTCAGAAGCAGGATCGCCTGCGTGTTGGGGGAGAGTTCCTGGGTCATGTGTCGTGCCCCGCCTCCGCGAGCGCCAGTGGCCACACCTCGCCGCTGCCGCCTTTTCGCAGCAGCCAGGCGCAGAGGGTCAACGTCCAGCGCGAGTCCACCAGATCATCAACCAGCAGGACGGGGCCGGGCGGAAGCGGCCGGCCAGCGAGCCCGATCGAGCCGTCGACGTTGCGCGCCTGCTGCGCGCTATTTGCCATCATCTTCTGTTCGGGTCTGTTTTCCGTTTTTGCGAGCACAACGAAAAAAGGCAAACTCAACGCAGCCGCGAGGCGTTGCGCGAAATCAGACACGAGGTCAGGGTGGCGCAGCGAGGGCACGCACGTCACCCAGGCGGGCGCGGGGCGCGGGTTCCACGCGCGGACCATCTTCGCGCAGGCCGTCACCAGATCGTCGGCAAAATGGCGGTCGTGATACTTGCCCTTGCGGACAAGCCCACCCCAACCCGCATCGCCCCACATGGACAGGGCCCGGCCGGGCTGGGCGTGATAACCAGGCGGGATGGCTCCCTTGACATTAAACCGGGGCATCCCGCCGGCCGGCCACATCTTGCGCGGCTCGATCGGCAGGCTGGTCCGGCGAAGAAAGGCGATCGCCTCCCCGACGAGGACTGGATTGGCGCTGGTCGGCAAGGGAGGCAGGGCTGGCCGGGTGACCGCGCCCGGGTCGCCGTCGAGGGCGCGGATCAGGAAGCCCATGTGCTCGCCAAACGGCAGGTTGACATACGCCCGCATCTGCCGTTGTTCGTCGATGCGTAACGCTGTGAGCCGCTCTGCACGGGCCCAGAATCCCCCGCCCAGACGCGCCGCCGTGAGCTGCCACTTGCTCCCCTGCTTGACGATGGGCGCCGGCGTCTCCAGTCCGAGCAGCGAAAGGGTCTTATCCACGCGGCCCATGCTCATATTCAGCCGGGCGAGCAGTTCGGGAACGGACAAGCCGTGGGGCTCGTTCTCAAGCGCGCCGAGGACGTTGGCGACCTCCTGGCGGGTCGGGAAGGCGCTGGTGATGAACCAATCGTTAATGTTGTCTTCCTCCACGCCACTCAGCAGGATGCCATAGGCGGTGTCAAGCGCCCGGCCCGCCCGGCCCACCTGCTGGTAATAGGCGACGACCGAGCCCGGCATCTGGTAATGAATCACAAACGCCAGATCTGGCTTGTCGTAGCCCATGCCCAGGGCGGTTGTGGCGACCAGAGCCTTCACCCGGTTGTGGAGCAGCGCGGATTCGCGCTCTTCGCGGCGCTCGCCTGTTTCGCCCGTGTAGGATTCCACGTCGAACCCCTGCGTCTTCAGCCAGTCGGCCACCTGGTTGGCGTCGCGGACCGTGAGCGTGTAGATGATGCCGTGGCCTGGGAGAGCCGCGAGCTGCTCCGCCAGCCAGGCCATCCGCTCGGCCTGGGTCGGCAGGCGGATGGTCTGCAAGGTCAGCGAACTGCGATTCAGATCGCCCCGCGAGATGCTCAGCGACGGTCCCAGGACGTTGGCGAGATCGCCGGTGACCCGGTCGTTGGCGGTGGCCGTCGTTGCCAGCAGCCGCAGATTGGGCGGCAGGGTTCGAACCATCCGCTCGAGCAATCGATAGTGGGGGCGGAAGTCATGGCCCCAGTCGGAAATACAGTGCGCTTCGTCGATGACCAGCAGCGAAATCTGCCCGGCGATGCCGGCCAGGACCTCCGACCGAAAGCGTTCATTTGCCAGCCGCTCGGGCGAGATCAGCAGAATATCAATCTCATTCCGGGCGACCCGGGCTGCGATCGCTTCCCAGTCGTCCTGATTGTCCGAGTTGATCGTTGCGGCCCGCACCCCCATGCGTTCCGCGGCGGCGATTTGGTTGCGCATCAGGGCCAGCAAAGGTGAAATCAACAGGGCCGGGCCGCCACCGTTTTCACGCAGCAATTTGGTGGCGATGAAGTAGACAAAGCTCTTGCCCCAGCCCGTTTTCTGGACAACCAACAGGCGCCCTCGGCCTTCGACGACGCGGCGAATGGCGTCCTCCTGGCCCTCCCGGAAAGTTGCGCCCGGCACTCCGCACCCCAGCCTCAGCAGTTGGAGCGACCGGTCCGGCGAGTAAATCATTCCTGCGTTCACGATGTGATGGATGCTCGCCATTATCGTGGACGGTATGCGCGTCCGGCAAGCGGTCAGTTTCCGCGCCCGGCGCCGTCTCCAGGGATGACGCTTGATTGAGACCGCCCGCACTACAATCCGCGGCCAATGGAATATCACCTCCGGAAACCCTTTCATATGAAAACCCTGGTGAACTGGCGCGAGTGGGACGAGTCGGCCTTTCAGGACGCGCGGGCGCAGGGAAAGCCCATCCTGATGGGGATCAGCGCGGTGTGGTGCCACTGGTGCCACGTCATGGACCGGGGCGAGGCCGGCCACCCGGTCCACACCGGGGTCTACAACAACCCCGAGATCGCCGCGCTCATCAACGAGCGCTTCATCCCAATCCGGGTGGATAACGATCTGCGCCCAGATATTAACGCGCGCTACAACCAGGGCGGCTGGCCGAGCACCTGCTTCCTTACCCCCGACGGCCAGGTGATCTACGGCGGGACGTATTTCTCGCCCGGCCAGATGCGCAGCCTGCTGACCCAGATCGAGCAGTACTGGCGGGCCAACGGAGGCAAGCTCATGGCCGAGGCGCCCGACCTCGACGTGGCCGAGCCCGCCCAGGCCGGGGCCCTCGACGCCGAGCAGATCCTGTCCGACACGGTCAACGCCATCGCGCGCGGCTTCGACGCGAGGTACGGCGGGCTGGGCGACAGCCAGAAGTTCCCGATGGCCGAGGCCTGGGAGACGCTTCTGCTCTCCCACTCCGCGACCGGCGAGCGCAAATGGCTGGATATGGCCGTTCAGACCCTGATCGCGATGGGGACGCGCGGAATGTATGACAGCACCGCCGGGGGCTGGTTCCGCTACTCGACCACCCCCGACTGGACGGTCCCCCACTTCGAGAAGATGCTGGAGGACCACGCCCGGCTGCTGCCCGTCTACGCCCATGCCATCCAGCTCCTGCGCGCCCTGCCTGACGGGGCCGCCCAGGCCGAGACGCTCGCCAGGGTCGTGACGAGCGCGGTGGGCTATCTCACCAGCACGCTGTTGCGCGAGGCGGACGGGCTGTCCTGGTTCGCTGGGAGCCAGGACGCCGACGAGGCCTACTACCTGCTCTCGCGCGACGAACGGGCGGCCCGCGAGGCGCCCTTCATCGACTGGCGGCTGTACGCCGAGTGGAACGGGCTGCTGGTGACGGCCCTTTTTGCCGTTGCCGCCGCCCTGGATCGGCCCGACTGGGCGGATCTGGCCCGGCGCGTGCTGGCGACCGTTGAGCGGTTGTGCGTCAACGCCGATGGCAGCGTCACCCGCAGCATCTCTTTTGATGCGACCGGAACGCCCCAAGCTGCTGCGTTACGCGGATCGCTGGGCGACCAGGCCGCGCTGATCCGGGCAATGCTGGAGGCGGATCGCGCTGACTCGGCCCGACCGCTGATCGAATTCGCCCGCAAGGCGCTGACAGCCGAGGGCGGCGGCTTCCACGACGCGCCGGCCGATCCCAGCGCCCTGGGGCTGCTCAAGGTCCGCCTGCGCCCGATCTTTGAGAACGCGGCGATGGCCGAGGCGCTATTGCGCGCCGCGCATATGCTGCCCGACTCGGCCGGGTTGGCCGAGGACGCCCGCGCGGCGCTGGCCTTGCAGGCCGAAGGTTACAAACGCTATCGCGATCACGCCGGCTCGTATGCCCTGGCCGCCTGGCGCGCCAGCCGCGAGCCCGAGGAATACGTCGTGCTGGGTACGCCCGCCCAGACCGCCCCCTTCCTGCGCGCCGCTGCCCAACGCTATCACCCCTGGCGCATCCTGCGCGCCCTGGACCCGGCCGATCCCGGCGACAAAGCCATCATCGAAGCCCGCGGCTTCCCGCATGACCGCCTGCCCGTGGCGTTTGTATGTCGGGGG
>JBDSIP010000197.1:0-10048 GCA_039917915.1 Thermoflexales bacterium | reverse complement strand
TTCAAGCTCCTGCCGGAGCAAGTCGAGGCGCTGGTGGAGATTCTGTCCGCGGCTCCGAATGCGCGACTGCACCTCATCCCGCACATCGACGCCAACGTGCGCGATGCGTTGCAAGAGCGATTGGGCGAGCGGCTCAAAAAGGCGGGGGGCGACCCGCGCTCGCAACTGGTCATGCACCCTTTGCTACCGCTCGCCGAATTCCGTGGTCTCGCTGCGAACTGCGATCTCGGCCTCGATTCCTGCGGCTGGTCGGGCGGCATGAGCGCGCTTGACCAGCTCGGCGAAGGCTTGCCGGTGCTCAGCCTGCCGGGCGCTTCAATGCGCAGCCGGCAGACTGCGGCGCTGCTCGAGCAGCTCGACGTGCCAGAACTCATCGCGTGCGATCTGGCGGACTATTGTGCGCGGGCGCTGAAGCTCATTGCCGACCCGGGCGCTTGCGAAGTGCTGCGCGCGCGCATCGTTGCCAACCGCGAACGGCTCTACAATACCGCCCCCGTTCAACGGGCCTTTGCCGACTTCCTCGCGCACGCGCCATAAGCGCTTGCCGATGTAACCGCGCCGCCCTGAATTTTCAGTCCAGCTCAATAAACACCCGGAAGCGAAAAACCCATGCAGTACATCTACACCATGATCGGCGTCAGCAAGATCGTGCCGCCGAAGCGCGAAATCATCAAGGATATTTCCCTGTCGTTTTTTCCGGGGGCCAAGATCGGCCTGCTGGGACTCAATGGCGCGGGTAAATCCACGGTTCTCAGGATCATGGCCGGCGTCGACAAGGATTTTCACGGCGAATCGCGGCCACAGGCCGGCATCAAGGTCGGTTTTCTTGAGCAGGAACCGAAACTCGATGCAGCGATGACAGTGCGCGAAGCCGTCGAGGAAGGCGTCGGCGAAGTTCTGAGCGCGCAGACCGCGCTCGACGCGGTGTACGCCGCCTACGCCGAGCCCGATGCCGACTTCGACAAGCTCGCGGCCGAGCAGCAGCGACTCGAAGGAATTCTCGCCGCCAACGATGCGAACACGCTGACGCAGCAGCTCGACATCGCCGCCGACGCGCTGCGCCTGCCGGCGTGGGACGCGATGATCGGCACGCTTTCAGGCGGCGAGAAACGCCGCGTCGCGCTGTGCCGCCTGTTGCTGTCCAAGCCCGACATGCTGCTGCTGGACGAGCCCACCAACCATCTCGATGCTGAATCGGTGGAATGGCTTGAGCAGTTCCTTGCGCGCTTTCCCGGCACCGTAGTTGCGGTCACGCATGATCGATACTTTCTCGAGAACGCCGCCGAGTGGATTCTGGAACTCGACCGCGGCCGGGGAATTCCGTGGAAAGGCAACTACACCTCGTGGCTCGAGCAAAAGCAGAAGCGCCTCGCCGACGAAGAGAAGGCCGACACCCGCCGCCAGCGCACCCTCGAGCGCGAGCTGGAGTGGATCCGCATGGGTGCCAAGGCGCGCCAGACCAAGGGCAAGGCCCGCATCAGTGCGTATGAAAAGTTGGCCAGCCAGGAATCAGACAAGCGCCTGGACGACCTGGAGATCTTCATCCCGGCCGGCCCGCGCCTGGGCGACATCGTCATCGAGGCCGAGGGCGTGAGCAAGGCCTATGGCGATCGCCTGCTCTACGAAGGGCTGACCTTCAAGATGCCGCCAGGCGCTATCCTGGGCGTCATCGGCCCGAACGGCGTGGGCAAAACCACCCTGCTGCGGATGATCATCGAAACCGAAAAGCCGGACACCGGCAAGTTCATCGTCGGTCAGACGGTCAAACTCGGCTACGTCGACCAGAACCGGACCCTTAACCCCGAAAAGAACGTTTGGGAAGAAATCAGCGGCGGGGCAGACGCCATCAACCTCGGCACCCGCCAGGTCGCCAGCCGGGCCTATGTCGCGAGTTTCAACTTTCTGGGAGCCGACCAGCAGAAGAGGGTCGGCGCGTTGTCAGGCGGTGAGCGCAATCGCGTCCACCTGGCCAAAATGCTCAAGGAAGGGGCGAATGTACTGCTCCTCGACGAACCGACCAACGACCTGGACGTCAACACGTTGCGCGCGCTCGAGGACGCCCTCGATAACTTCGGCGGGTCGGCCGTCATCGTCAGCCACGACCGCTGGTTCCTCGACCGGGTATGCACCCACACCCTGGCGTTCGAGGAAGACGGCAACGTCGCGTGGTATCTCGGTTCGGTGAGCGACTACGAAACCGACCGGCGCAAGCGCCTGGGCATCGCCGCAGACACGCCGCATCGGGCGCGCTATCGCAAGCTGCAGAGGTGACATCGCGCTGGCAGATGGAATCGCGCCGGTTGATCCTCGGAACGATTCTGGCCCTGGTCGGGATGCTGGCCGCAATGCGGGCCACCGAGATATCCGCCGATGTCGACCGGCCGGATGACGAATATGGATACATCTTCACCCCGATCGCCCAGGGCCTTGTGTTCCCTACTTCGTTTGCGTTTGGACCGGACGGGCGGACGTACGTCGCCGAGAAACGAGGATTGGTCCGGGTCGCCATCAGCGGCACGCTTCAGGCCCAGCCCTTTATCGACCTGACGAGCGAAGTGAATGCCAACTGGGATCGGGGGCTGCTGTCGATCGAACTGCACCCGGATTTCCCGGCCGTGCCGTATGTGTATCTGCTCTACACCTATGATCCGCCCGGCGCGCCCGAGGACGGCTCCGGCGCGCGGGTCAGCCGGCTGCTACGGGTCGAGGCCGACCCAGCTAATCTGAATCTGGCCGCGTCCAGCCCGGCCAGCCGGACCGTGATCCTGGGCGCAAGCGGGACAATCACGGCCATCCCGGACCTCACGGCGTACCCGACATTCCCAATACCCACTTGCGTCGTGTCGCCCACCCTGGCGCCCGTGCGGGACTGCGTGCCTTCTGACGCCCAAATCCACAGCATCGGCGGCCTGGCCTTCGGGCCTGATGGCTCGCTTCATGTCGGCATAGGCGACGCATCCTCTTATCTTGACGCGATCGCATTCAACATGCGCGCCCAGGATCTCGATTCGCTGGCGGGCAAGGTGCTCCGGATCAACCCGCTTACCGGCGATGGGTACGCGGACAATCCGTTTTTTGACGGCGATCCCGGGAGCAATCGTTCGAAGGTGTTCGCTTACGGGCTGCGCAATCCGTTCAGGCTGACGATTCAGCCCGAGACAGGCAATGTGTTTGTCGGCGACGTCGGCTTTAACGCGTGGGAGGAACTGAACACGGGCCGAGGGGGCAACTTTGGCTGGCCGTGCTACGAAGGCGGCTCGAGCGAAAGTCTGCCGCTCACGATCCCGTTTTCCACCACGGCCTGTGACAACTTGTACGCGCTGGGCGCAAGTGGTGTTGTGACCCCCGCGTTTGCCTTTCCGCATGGCTACGGGAATGCCATCATCGCCGGAACCGCAATGAGCGGCACGACATACCCAGGAGTATCGCCAAAGGAGATGCTCGTCGGCGACTACGACCTCGGATGGCTTCGCTTGATCTCAACGACGGAAGAAGGCCATCTGCAAATCCGGGAGTGGCTGGCTGTCCCGCAGGCGAGATCAAGTTTGACTCAGATGCGGGTCGGCCCGGACGGCCTGGTCTACATCAACGCGCTGATCTCGGGCGAAATCTTGCAAATACGCTATTCGCCGGAGAGCAACCGCGCGCCGGTGGTTTCGGTCCAGGTTTGGCCAGATCGTGGAAGTCCACCTCTTTCGACCACCTTTTCGGCCAATGGGACCTTTGACCCCGAAAGCCAGCCGATGACCTACACGTGGTCCTTTGGCGACGGGCAATCCGCGGATGGGCCCTATGCGCAATCGGTCTATACGACTGCCGGCATCTACACCGCAACGCTCGTCGTGACTGACGTGCTGGGCGGAGCGGCTTCAGTCGCGCATTCGGTGTTTGTCGGTCCCTTGCCCACCTTGACCATCACCGCGCCGACGATGCCGGCCACGTTCACCTCAAACAGCCTGGTGACATTTGCGGGTGAGGTCTGGGATCCAACCGACGGCGATATCAGCGCATCCAGTCATTGGGAAGCCGATCTGTTCCACGCAAACCACGTTCATCCGGGCATATTTTCCGCGATCGCGGCCAGCGGCTCGTTCACGGCGCCTGAACACGACCCGGGTATGCGAATCCGGCTGTGCGCGCAGGCCACCGACAGCGCGGGTTGGAGTACGTTGCGACCGTGTGTGGTGCTGTTTGACAGGTTTGAAAGCGTCCTGTATCTCCCCACAGTCGGGCCCGGCCGGTGACCGGCCCCCCAGCGCCGCGCTGCGTAGGACATTGCTGGCTGCGGAGGCCCACTATCATTGCACGAGCCAAGAAAGCAATACCTCAATCCCGGCTTCGGGTTGACAAAAGGTGCTTGACATTCTGCGACCCGAGCAGTAGACTTATCCTGACTAGTCAGTACTGACTAATCAGGAAAACCGATGGAACGCGAAATGCTGCTCCTGGGCCTGTTGCGCAGCGGCGAGATGCATGGTTACCAACTCAATGACTACATTGAGCGGACCCTGTCATTTTGCGCCGACGTCAAGAAGGCCACCGCCTACTTTCTGCTGGACAAAATGGAGGGCCGCGGCTGGGTGACCGCGACCGAGCAACGCGAAGGCAACCGCCCACCGCGCAAGGTCTATCACCTCACACCAAGTGGCGAGGCCGAGTTTCAGCGGTTGCTGCGCGAAAACCTGGCAAGTTTCGCCTCGGCCCGTTCGGCGGCGGACGTCGGCCTGGCGTTTCTCGGCGCGCTCGAGGCCGGCGAGGCGCGCGAGCTCCTGCTCCGGCGCCGCGCCGCGCTTGCGGCAGACCTTGAAGAATTTCGCGCCGCGCCCCGGCACGGCAGCGGTGTGCAACTGCTCATCGATCACCAAATCAATTATCTCGACAGCGAGCTGCGCTGGCTGGACGAGACCATCGCGTCGCTCGGCAACAAAACGCCGAAGGCGCAACGTCACTTGCGGTAACCGGCCCGTAATCGGGAGCGAGGTTCTGTTGCAGGTACTGAGGAGAGTAACAAGATCATGGAAATCATCGAAACCATTCACGGTCTATGGCGCTGGGTCCTGGCGATTCTGGGCGTCATCGTCATTGTCAAGTCGGCCATCGGGCTGATTCAGGGCTCGGAATACAGCGAGGCCGACCGCAAACTCGCGTTCTATTTTGCGATGGCCGTAACCGTTCAGTTTCTGCTGGGCGCGGTCAACCTCGCAGGCGAGATCGCCAGGGGCGCCTTCAACCCTCGCCTGCATATGGAGCACGCCATTACCGGCACCATCGCCACCGCCCTGTCGCATATGCCACCCATGTTCAAGCGCCGAGCCAGCCGGGTTCGTTTTGCGGGGACCCTGATCCTCGTGCTGCTGTCAATCGCTGTCGCGGTTGTCAATGTCGGCATGATCCGCGGGTCCTGGTTCTACAAGCTGCCGTAGCGCGCATCACGGCCGTAGCGCGGAAGCGACGCCCCCGGCGAAGCCTGGGGCATCCTTTCCGCCCATTGGTCCCTGCAAGTGGACGAGACAATGAGTGACAGACTGGATTTCAAGCGTGTCCTGCCGATCTTCGTGATCGTGCTGGTCGACCTGCTCGGGTTGACCATCATCATTCCGCTCCTATCGCTCTACGCCGCGACCTTCAAGGCCGACGCGTTGACGATCGGCCTGCTCGCCGCTTCCTACCCGCTCGCCCAATTTATCGGGGCGCCGATTCTGGGCAGGCTCTCAGATCGTTTCGGCAGGCGGCCCGTGCTGATCTTCAGCCAGGTGGGAACGCTCATCGGGCTGCTTGTGCTTGGTTTCGCCAATACCCTGCCGGTGCTGTTCCTGAGCCGCATCATCGACGGGTTGTCGGGCGCCAACATCTCGACCGCCCAGGCCGTCATCGCCGACAGCACCAACGAGAAAACCCGCACCCAGGGCCTTGGCCTGATCGGGGCAGCCTTCGGACTGGGCTTCACGGTCGGCCCACTGATCGCCTTTATCGCCCTGGGCGCCAGCGGAAACAACTACCGCATTCCGGCCTTTGTCGCGGCCGGCTTCTCGGCAGTTTCGATCCTGCTGAGTCTGTTCTGGCTGAAGGAAACCCGGCCAGTGGGCTTCGTGCCGGCCGCCCAGCGCACGCTGCGGGTCGACTCGCTCAAGTCCGCACTAACCCATCCCGGCGTTGGCCTGCTCCTCATTCTGATTGCCGCTCAACAAATTGCGTTCGGCGGGTTCGAACAAATTCTGCCCCTGTTCGCCTTGAGCCGGCTCGGGCTGAACGCGAGTGCAATTTCGGGGATGTTTATCTTTCTCGGAATCTTGATCGTCATCATTCAGGGCGGCCTGATCCGCCAATGGAGCCGGCGATTCGGCGATCGCTGGCTGGTGCTGATGGGACTCGTGACCCTGGCGGTCGGGCTCATCCTGATCGCGTTCACGCCCGCCCAACCGCCACCCTTCTACGATCGGGCCGCCGTGGTCGCTGAGCTGACCGCATCACCCGACCCCGCCGCGGCCGAAAAACTGCTGGTCCCGATCCCCGCCCAGGGTGAGACGGGCTATCTCGGGCTGGCCTGGATCCTGTTGGCCTTCATCCCGGCTACCATCGGCGGTTCGGTGCTGCAGCCGACCATTAACAGCTTTCTGACCAAGCGGGTGGACAAAGGCGAGATCGGAGGCATTCTGGGGATCTCCGCCTCACTCGTCAGCCTTGCCAACGCGGCCGGTCCCCTCATCGGTGGCGCGCTGTTTCGCTTTGTCAGCCCCACCGCCACCCTGCTGTTCGAGGGTTTGCTGATGGCGGCCCTCCTGCCGTTCGCAGTGAAGACTTTGCGGGGGGAGAAGAGACCGCACACGGCAGACCGCTGACGGCAGACCGCAGTTCGGTCGAGCCTGCTGCGGTCTGCCGTCAGTGCTGGAAACGACCTACAATCTCCCGCATGGTCGACTACATCATCGTCGGTGCGGGCTCAGCAGGTTGCGTGCTCGCCAACCGGTTGAGCGCCGACCCCGCCCTGCAAATCCTCGTGCTCGAGGCTGGACCGTCCGACCAGGTGCTCGAGGTCAAGATACCCGCCGCGTTCTCGAAGCTGTTCAAGACGCCGCGCGACTGGGCGCTTGAGACCGAACCGGATCCGCGCTGCGACCAGCGCCGGCATTTCTGGCCGCAGGGCAGAATGCTCGGCGGCAGCAGTTCGCTCAACGCGATGATCTACATGCGCGGGAATCGGCGCGACTACGACCGTTGGGCGGCGATGGGAAACCGCGGCTGGGCATACGCCGATCTGCTGCCCTTCTTCAAACGAGCCGAGAATCAACACCGCGGCCCGGATGCCTTTCACGGCTCGGGCGGTCCGCTCGACGTCGACGATCTGGTCGAAGCGAATCCGCTCTCGCAGGCCTTTGTGGCGGCGATGCTGGAACTCGGGTATCCCGAAAACCGCGACTTCAACGCGCACGAACAGGATGGCGCGGGCCTGTTTCAAGTCACCCAGCGGCGCGGCCGGCGGGCAAGCGCCGCCACGGCCTATCTCAAACCAGCCTTGAAGCGCCCAAATCTGCGGGTGAGGACCGGTGCCCGGGTCAACCGGGTCGTCATCACTGGCGGGCGGGCCACCGGTGTCGTCGTCGATCGGGGCGCGCGGGAGGAGATCATTTCAGCCCGCCGCGCGGTCATCGTTTCGGCCGGGGCCTTGCACTCGCCGGCGTTGTTGCTCCGATCGGGGATCGGTCCTGTGGCCGACCTCCGCGCGCTGAAGATCGATCCCATCATTGACGCGCCCGACGTTGGGCGGAATTTGCAGGATCACATCATCGCCGGGGTGAGTTTCTCCTGCACGAAGCCGATCTCGCTCGACCGGGCCGAAACCGTGGGCAACCTGTTGCGCTTCATTTTCCGCGGCGAAGGTCCACTCACCTCGAATATCGCGGAGGCTGGCGCGTTTATCCGCACCCGGCCCGAGCTCGAGCAGCCAGACATTCAGTATCACTTCGCGCCGGCCTTCTTCATCAATCACGGGCTCGCCAATCCGAAAGGCCGCTTTGGGTTCAGCATTGGCGCGACCTTGATTCGGCCGCGTTCGCGCGGCACCCTCACGCTGCGCTCGGCGCATGCCGGCGCGCCGCCCCGGATCGAGGCCGGTTACTTCGCGGACCCGGGCGACCTTGAGACGTTGCGCGAGGGCGTGCGAGTGGCTCGCAGGGCCGGTATGACCCGCGCATTCGACGCGTATCGCGGTCCGGAGTATCTGCCGGGCGAGGGCGTTGTCAATGACGCCGCCATGGACGCCCACATCCGCGCCACCTGTCAAACGCTCTATCACCAAGCGGGCACCTGCCGCATGGGCTCAGACGCCGGCGCGGTTGTTGACCCTGCCCTGCGGGTCAACGGCGTTGCCGGGCTGCGGGTCGTCGACGCCTCAATCATGCCCGTGCTCGTGGCCGGCAACACAAATGCGCCGGTCATCGCCATCGCCGAAAAGGCGGCGGAACTCATTGCCGGAGAACACTGACCGCGCCGCGCGCCGGGTCGTGGTCTGGCGCGTCACGAGCGCCTGCGACCTCGACTGCGGTTTCTGCGGGTTCGCTCGCAGCGCCGGCAGGCGCCGGACGCATGCCGACCCCGAGCAGGTCCTCGCCATTGGCGCGGCGCTGGGCGGAGACGCCGCCGCCACCGGACGAGAAACGCTGGTGAGCTGGCTGGGCGGCGAACCGCTTCTTTGGCCCGGGTTTGTCGCAGTCTCGCGCCGGTTTCATGATGACTTCGGCCTGCGCCTGTCGATGACGACCAACGCCGGACGCCTGGGCGCGCCCGGGCTGGCCGAGTTCGTCTCCGCGTATTTTGATGAAGTCACATTCAGCCTCGATTCAGACGATCTCGGCCAACACGACACGATGCGCGGCGGGCCGGGAAATGGGCAAGCTATCAGAGCAGGCATTCTCTCCATGAACAGGCTCCGTGGCAAGCGCTCCGGCCTGACGCTTCGCATCAACACTATCCTGATGCGTGACACAATCGACCGATTCGCTGCACTGTGCGAGCTCGCCGCCAGCTGGGGGGTCGATGAGATCAGTTTCAATCCGCTCGGCGGGCGCGATCGGCCTGCTTTCTTTCCAGCGCACCAGCTTGATGCCGGAGATTTTGAACGGTTCCGAATTGGGCTGCCCGAGTTGCGGAGGCGAATGGCGGCGCGCGGTCTCGCAATCGCCGGCGACGACCGCTATCTCGACCGAATCGCGAGCGCCATCGCCGGCGCCAGCCGCCCCGTTGCCGACTGCCGGCCGGGTGAGCGCTTTCTCTTCATCGATATCGACGGGCGGATAGGGCCCTGCCATTTTACGTTGGACCACCACAGCTTGCGCGCCGGTCCAGACTTTAGCCGCGACGACGCGGCCGCGCTCCCCGCCCGGCTGGCCCGCGCGCGCGCCGCCCAACCGCACCCCGCCTGCGCCGACTGCCAGCAGACCAATCTGTGGGGCAAGTTTGAGCGAGTTCCGCAAGGAGAGCGTGAATGAGTCCTGACCTGGCCCCGCATCAACACCCGATCGATTTGCTGCTGGAGTGGATTGCTCTCGCGCGGGCCGCTGGCGCACGCCGCCCGCTCGCGATGGCCCTCGCGACGGCCAGCCTCGCTGGCTTGCCGAGCGTGCGAATGGTCATCGCGCGCCGCGTCGATCGCGCCGGGATCACCTTCTACACCGACGCCCGCAGCGCCAAAGGCCGTGACCTTGCAACAAATCCGCGCGCCGCGACGACGTTCTATTGGGCAGAACTGAACCGCTCAGTCCGCATCTCTGGCCTTGTGGAAGTATTGCCTCGTTCGCAGACCGAGGCTTTCTTCGCCGGGTATGGACCCACGATCCAGCGCGCCATGCGGGTGTCGACGCAATCCGCGCCACTGGCCGATCGCAGCGATCTCGAGCGCGCGATTGCCGCCGACGCGGTTGCGTATCCAAATCAGGGACCTATCGCGCCTGGTTTCATCGGCTATCGCATTGTGCCTGCTGAGATGGAGTTCTGGGCCGAAGCCTCGGATGCGTTGCACGAGCGGGTCGTGCATACCAGGTCGGGCGACGAC
>JBDSIP010000196.1:0-4829 GCA_039917915.1 Thermoflexales bacterium | reverse complement strand
GTCAGTCAGATAGACCCGATTCATGCCGACGCCGCTGACGACCATGGGAATCCCGGCGGCCATGTAATCGATGATCTTGCCAGAGCACTTGGCCCGATTAATGTTGGAATCTCGATACGGGTAGATGGCGACGTCGGCAGCCACCAGCCGTCGGATTGCCTCGGCGTGGGGGATGAACCCCTGCCACTCGATCCGATCCGCCAGTCCGCTCTCTTGCGCGCTTGCTTTGAATCCTGAAACGCCGTCACCGCTGGCAATCACGCACCAGACGAGCGCCGGATCTTTTCGGGCGACGGCGGCGAATGCCGCAAGCGCGATATCCATGTCATGGCCATGCGGGATCGTGCCGAGATAGATAACAACCCGCTTGTCCTGCCAGCCATAGCGCTGGCGCAGGCTGTCGCGTTCGGCTCGCGCGTCAGCGACTTCGGCTCGAAGTGACGGCGCGGGGCCGTTGGGCAGTAGTACGGTGGGAACAGCCGGCGCGAGGGCGCGCGTTCGGGCAACGAGCGTTTCGCTGGCGCAGGTCACCCCGCGCGCGCGGCGCAGCGTCCAGCCCTCCTGCCAGGCCAGAACGGCCTTCGTGATGGCCGGCTGCGGATTGACGTCGAGCCAGCCGCCACGCCCCTCCCAGTCGTCGTTGTCAACAACGACGGGCGCGGTCCAGCGCGGCCCGCCCGGCAGCAGGCTGCGCGTCACCGCCAGTGCGCCCGGCCCGACCGGCTTGAAAACGTGAATGAGATCCGGCGCGAGCGTGGCGACCCGCGCCGCCAGGCGCCCGGCGAGCGCCCACTGGGCTGGGGCGCCGGCGCCCGAGGCGCGCAGATTCTCGATGGTCACGCCATCCTGGGTCCAGATTCGCCCGCCATCCGCTGGGTTGTCATAAGGCGGGATGAGCACGTGAACTGAATGGCTGCGCGCCGTCAGGGCAGCCGCCATGGGCAGCATGCGCGCGCTGACGGTCGCCTTGGGCGAGAACGCGAACGGCGCGACGAAAACGAGCTTCATTTCTCAATGTCGAATTTCAATTCGGCATCGTTCATCGCTGGCGGCAGGGAATATACAAATTGGAACTTGCGCGCGTTTTTGGGGACCTCATATGTGAGCCAGCCCCGACGGGATTGCCCTTTCGGCAGGTCCTCCACCTCCTCCAGGGCCGGATCGCGCCCGGATGCGCGGGCCGCATGTTCATTCCCATCCCGGTCGACGAGTTTGGCGTATTTGGGCCGAAAGGTGACATCCCTGGCCCGGTCGCTGGCCACGATGACGTCGAGAACGGCCAGGGTGTAACCCTCCCGGGCCTTGCGCGCGCCCGGGAAGTCCTCGGCGAACTCGACGGCGGCGACGGTGATGGAATAGCCCTGGTAATCGAGCTTTTGCCCGACCTTGCCAGCTTCTGGCACGGGTGGCTTGCATGCGCCGAGCAGGCTGGCGACAATGATGAAGACGGGGAGCAAGCGCGCGCGGGTAGGAAGCGATCGCATTTAGAACGCAGTGTACACATTCAAGGATACGAGACATAGAATCAACCTCGCAGGTAGCCGTCGTAGGGCTTCAGCCGACGCGAAGCTCAAGCGGATTCCTGCAAGGTTGTTTCTTGCAGCAGGCATCTGTCCGCATAACGCTCAGCCTTCCGCGATTTCCGTGAGTCTCTCGCTCAACACCCATAGCCTACGCGCCGACGTCTGGTCGTGCCATCCCGCGCTGGATTGGATCTTCTTCCCGCTGGCGTAGAACGTGCCGCCCACTTTCGCATAGGCAGTGTCATTGGCCAGGGCTGACAACTCATCACCCGACACGGGTGCCGGCCGCGCGCCGCGGATCAGCGGAAGCAGGCGCGTGTATATGAAACGCTCCAGATCTTGTCGGCGCTGGCCGCCCCGCGCGCTGGGTCGCGCGAAGTGAAGACGATGGGGACATTGCGTTTTGCGAGAGACA
Source organism: Thermoflexales bacterium (assembly GCA_039917915.1). Taxonomy (GTDB): domain Bacteria; phylum Chloroflexota; class Anaerolineae; order J036; family Brachytrichaceae; genus Brachythrix. The sequence goes on along the minus strand of JBDSIP010000196.1, from coordinate 2,891 downwards.
GGGCCGTCGCGTAGCCGAAGCCGCGATTGCCGCCGGAATTCAGCCGCCAACCCTAAGGGTTGACCGGTTTACAGGGGTCGCCAGCACGACACCTCAGTACAATTCCGCCACTATGTTGCGAATTGACCGCGCCGAGATGCGCCTCGTCCGTCTCCCTCTCAAGTTCCGTTTCGAAACCTCCTTCGGCGTTTCCACGTCGCGCTATTTCGTACTGCTCACGCTCTACAGCGGCGGGCTCGAAGGCTATGCCGAATCGGTGTCAGACGACCTCTTCCCGCTGTATCGCGAGGAGACCGTTGCCACGACGGTGGCGATGCTGCGCGATGTCCTGCTGCCGCGCGTCATTGGAAAATCGTTTAATAGCCCCGAGGCCATCGCCGCCGTCAATGCGCCCTTCAAGGGCAACCGGATGGCCAAGGCCGTCATCGAGATGGCATTCTGGGATCTGTGGGCGCGCAGCCTGAACACGCCTTTGAGCCGACTCCTCGGCGGCACCCGGGACGCCGTTCCGGTCGGTGTCTCGCTCGGCATTCAACCGTCGGCCGAAGCGACAGTCGACATTGTGGCCCGCCATGTCGCCCAGGGCTACAAGCGGATCAAGCTCAAGATCAAGCCGGGCTGGGAAATCACACCCGTTTCGGCTGTGCGGGCGGCCTTCCCCGACATCACCATGACTGTGGATGCCAACAGCGCCTATACCTACGCCGATCTCAAGACGTTCCGGCGTCTCGATCAGTATGGTCTGGACTACATCGAGCAGCCACTTGCGTATGATGACATCGTCGATCACGCCAAGTTGCAGGCCTCTATCCAGACCGCGTTGTGCCTCGACGAGAGCATTCAGTCGGCCGCCGATTGCCGCAAGGCCCTCGAGCTGCGGGCTGGGCGGGTGATCAACATCAAGGTCGGCCGGGTGGGCGGCCACTCGGAGGCTCGGCGCGTGCATGATGTGGCCGCCTCCTTCGACGCGCCGGTCTGGTGCGGGGGCATGGTCGAGTCGGGGATCGGCCGCGCCCACAACATCCATCTTGCCTCGTTGCCTAACTTCACCAAGCCTGGCGATACCAGCTCGGCCAGCCGCTACTGGGATGCCGACATCGTCAACGAGCCGCTGGAAACTGTCGTCGGCATGATGCCCGTGCCGGCCGGCCCCGGCATTGGCGTCACGCTGAATCGGGCGGTGCTGGAGAAGGTGTCTGAGTCGGTCGAGGTCATTAACCCGTAGGACCGCGCCGCCACCTGTCAGGTCCGCGGCGCCACGCGGCCACCTGTCAGGTCATCCCTGCGTGCGTCCACCTGTCAGGTCAGCGCGTCTTGGGCATCCACGCTGCGAGCGCTTCCGCGTAAACTGCCTCGGTCTCGGCCGCAGCCTGGACCCACGTGAAACGCGCGGCCTGGACGGGTCCTCGGGCCTCGAGCGCCTGTCGCGCGTCCCCGTTGGACAACAACCGCTCGATCGCGCGTGCCCAGGCTGCGGCCTCCGCTGGCGGAGCGTACTCGGCCGCGTCGCCCAGCACCTCCGGCAGAGACGACGCATTCGAGCTCAACACGGGCGCGCCGCAAGCCATCGCTTCGAGGGGCGGAAAACCGAAGCCCTCATACAACGATGGAAAGCAAAACAACGCCGCCTGCGACATCACCGCCGGCAGGTCCTCATCGTCGATGAACCCGGCAAAGCGCACCCGTCCCTCCAGACCGCGCGCCTTCACGGCCGCAAATGTCTCTTCGGTCAACCACCCCTGGCGCCCTCCCACCACAAGCGGCACATCCGCCCATTCCCCCAGCTTCGCGTTGTCAAGCTGCGTGATCGCGTCGAAGAGCGTGAGCAAATTCTTGCGCGGTTCAATCGTGCTAAGCGCCAGAAGGTAGCGCTCGGGTAACTTGTATTTGTCACGGGCTGCCGCGCGCCGGGCGGGTTCTGCCACCGGTGCAAACCGGGCGTGCACGCCTTCATGAATCACGTGCGTCTTCGCCCGCGACAACCCGTACAGCCGCTCGGCGTCGCGCCGCGTCCAGTCCGACACGCAGATCACCCGTGTCGCGCGCCGCAGAAACAGGGGAATGGCGAGCTGCAGGTATATCCAGTTGCGGGGCAGGTGAAAGCGCGGATAGGCCCGGAAGATCAGGTCGTGCAGGGTGAACACTGTTGGCGCGCCCTTCAAACGCGGCAGCAGGTGCTCGGTGGCGTGGAACAGGTCCACCGGCCCGTGGCCCGCCAATACCCGGTCCTGGCTCGCGTTGGCGATCTGGGCCAGCAACGCCCGCAGGCGCCACGGATATGACCCCAGCGGGCTGGTGATCGCCGGTAGCGACCCGATGAGGGGCGAAGGTCTGGCCCGCGGCGCATCATGGTAGAAGACTCTGAATCGCTGCGGGTTCGATCGTTGGACAAGCGCGCCGATCAAGTCTTCGGCGTAGCGGCCCAGACCAGCTTTGTGGTGGACGGCGGGCGAGGCGTCGATGACGATCATGCGAGCTTGCAAAGGAAAGAGCGCGGATGCCGGCTCGGTCTGGCCGAACGCATCCGCGCTCTTTGAGAGTCAGTCTCCGTAATCGCCTTACTTGCGCGCTTTGGACACCGGATTCTTCGCGACGGGTTCGGCTGCTGCACTCTTCGGCGCGGCTGTCTTGAGCCGCATCTTCAACAGGTCGGGGAACTGCGTCGGCAGGTCGGCGACGGTGATTCCGGCCGCTTCCATCGCTTCGACCTTGCTCGCCGCCGTGCCCATCCCGCCTTCGATGATGGCGCCAGCGTGCCCCATCCGCTTGCCCTCGGGCGCCGCGCGACCGGCAATGAAGCCCACCATTGGCTTCTTGACGTTGTCCTTGGCCCAGGCCGCCGCCTTCTCCTCGTCGCTGCCGCCGATTTCGCCGATCATGATGATGGCTTC
>JBDSIP010000195.1:0-2825 GCA_039917915.1 Thermoflexales bacterium | reverse complement strand
GGGCCCGACCCGCACGTTGCTGGCGATGTTGACAACGTAGGCGAGGCGATCGTATCCGTACTCGATGTATTTGGCGCACAGCTTTTCGAAGCTGCGGTGTTTGCGCAACTGCTCTGTGGCCTGCCGGTCCATGGGGTGTTGGAAGGCGGCTGGCGCGATCCCGGGCAAGATCGGTCGAGACAGCGGGACAAGATCAGTGTCGGGCATGGGTTTCCTCGGCCCCATTCTAGAGGCGAGGGCGATGGGGCGCAACTGGCTATTTTGGAATAGAACACGCCCGGCAAAGCCGGGCGTGTTCTATTCCATGGGTTAGTCCTGCTGAACCAGCGATTTAGTCACGGCCGCAATCACGCGCGTGCCGAGATCTGCCGGAACATCCCGGCTGGCCACCCAGTAGTGCACCCGCAGTCGAATCAATCCGTCTGCGGTAAGGACGGCCTCGGACCGCGCAGCCGGCTCGCTGATCATGCCCTCAACCGCGACGGTGGCCTTGCTGGCCCGTGCGCAAGCCTCAACAGCGTCCAGGCCAGTCGGAAGCTGGAATTCGAGCGTGCGCCGCAGGGTGGGGAAGGCAGTCCGATTCTGCAGGATGTTGCCATACGCCATCCGATTTGGGATGAGCGTCTCGATCCCGTCGGCGGTCTTGATCGTCGTCACCCGCAGTGAGATGTCCGTCACCACACCCTCTTGATCGTTGACCCGGATGATGTCGCCAACGACATATGAGCGGCTGAACAGGATGAGCAGGCCGGAGATCGTGTTCTCGAGGATGTCTTTGAGGGCGAAGCCGAGGGCCAGGCTGGTGAGCCCGAGGCCGGCCACGAGCGAGGTTACGTCAATGCCGATGACACTCAGGGCGAGAATGCCGGCCAGAATCAAGATCACCGCGAAAGCAAGCTGGGATAGGACCGTGTCGAGCGTGTCACCGTGCTTCCCCAGGTTGGCCCGGGTGATCGCCCGGTAAATGGCGCGCCGGACGAGATCGGCCAGCAAAAAACCGAGGACGAATATGACGAGGCCGATCAGCAATTGGGGCAGTCCGCCGGCCAGTTGGAGCAGGGTATTCTGCGCGGCCCTTACCAGGCTTTCCAGGAACGGGCTCATGGTTTGCCCTTCCGGTTTGTCTTGAGCTCGCCGTCAGACTCGTATGGCCGGGATTCGGGCTGGCTGGACGGCAAAGGGCGGGTCCGGGCGAGTTGCTGCCTGAGTTTCTCGCTCTTGCTCAGCTTCGGCTTGGGCGGGGGCGGGGGCGGTGCGGAGGGCGGCGGGGGCGGTTCCTTGAACACGTCGGACCAGCTTTCATACTCTTTGTAGGGCAGCGGCTTTTCTGGCCCGCTGGCCGGCCGCATGGCCAGTTCCATCGCCCGGATGAACTCGCCGGATGACGTGACATTGCGGATGCCGCAAGCCCGGGCGAAGTTGGCCACGGCGGCATCGGAAGTCACGAGTTGGAGCCCCTGTTTGTCGCGCTCATCGGAGACGCGCGCGCGGATGAGATCGTCCGCCTTCACGCCCGCGGGGGCAAAGACAATCCGGACCAGCCCGTTCTGGGAGCTCGACGTCCACAGGCTGGGCAAGGTGTGCCGGCCAGGGTCGAAGATGACCGTAATGCGTTTGTTGGCCCGAACGGCGTAGCGCTTCAGGCGCTCGACGAGCTTCTGCTCGTCGTCGGGGTCGCTCAGGGCGAGGTCGCGCATCTGACCGATCAGGTTGTGGCCATCGATGAGGATCGGCATGGGGCGTATTCTAGGCGAGGGGGACTACGGCGCGTCTCCGTTCCAGCGCGATTGGTGTCGCTCCGGTGGCGCCCGTCTGAGTCACGGAGAACACGGACGCGGATGTCACGGATAGGCATATTCGACACCTGTCTGAATCGCGGATGCGGAAGATGACTCGGATGTCACTGATGGGCCCACCGGATTTGGCGGCGACCATCCGAGCAATCTCCAACCCGCGTCATCCCACGCGAAAGCGTGGGATCCACAAGTGAGTCCGTTGGGTGACTTGGCGGTGGCGCCGGTCTGAATCACGGAGAACACGGACGCTGCGGATGCCCCGGATGTCCTGGACAAGCGCATTCGACACCTGTCTGAATCGCGGATTCGGAAGATGACACGGATGTCACGGAGAGGCTTGTGCAATTCGGCGGCGGCGATCTGTGTAATCCGCAGCCTCCGTGTCCATCCGTGATTCAGACAATTGCTGCGGGGCGGAGCGTCTGAATCACGGAGCACACGGAGGCTGCAGATGCTCCTGATTTCGCGGACAAGCGCATACGATCCGGCGAGGACGATCCGAATCATCTGTGTCATCCTCCGCATCCGTGATTCAGACAATTGCCGTGCTGCGGGGCGTCTGAATCACCGAGCACACAGAGGCTGCAGATGCCCCGGAATTCCCGGACATACGCGTCCAACAGGGGCGACAGGGTCTCGAAAGAACACCGGGGAGGTTAATCCCAGAGAGCGCCTGCGATCACGAACGTAACAATGAGTCAGTCTTAAATTGTTTGCGTTATGCAATCCCCGCAAGGATCATTGTGCTCCCGCCCTCTCATGGTTTAACGCCAGCAGCCAGGCGAGGATGTCCTGATCGCTGAGATTCTCGGGCCAGCCGTAGGCGGCGAAGACGGCCACGTCGAGCTTCTTGTGGGCCAGATCGAGCCAGGTCGGCCGCTGGTTGTAGAGGTTGGTCAGGGTGCGGGCCTCGGCCCGGGACTTCTTCCTGGCGCCGGCGTCGGGCGCAGCGTCCTCGGCCCGCAGCCAACGGTCGCGTTTTTCCACCAGCTCTTTGGCGGCCTGGGCGATCGCCTGGACGCGTGAGTC
>JBDSIP010000194.1:0-3425 GCA_039917915.1 Thermoflexales bacterium | reverse complement strand
CATGTTGCTTAAGGTTTGGAATCAGGAGAAGCCAACCCACCTGGCGGTCGCCTTTGACGTGGGCCGCACCTTTCGCGACGACTTGTATGACAAGTACAAGGGCACCCGCGAAAAGATGCCCGACGAGCTCGTCGTCCAGCTCAAACGCATACAGCAAGTTGTGGACGCCTTAAGCGTGCCGATCTTCACCGCCGAAGGTTTTGAGGCCGACGACGTGCTCGGCACGCTCGCCCGGCGCGCGTCCGGCGAGGGGATGGACGTCGTCATCGTCACCGGCGACCGGGATGCGCTGCAATTGGTCTCGCCAAACGTCAAGGTTCTGACTTCCCGTCAGCGCTTCGATGACACCATCGTCTACGACGAAGCCGGGGTGCTTGAAAAGTACGGCGTCACGCCGGCACAGTTGATCGACTACAAGGCCCTGCTCGGCGACACGAGCGACAACGTGCCGGGTGTGTCGGGCATCGGCGAGAAGACCGCCCAGGCCCTGATCCAGCAGTTCGGCACGCTCGACGCGATGTATCTGAACCTGGACGCGATTACGGCCAAGCGCCCGCGCACCGCTTTGACCGAACAGAAGGACAACGCCTATCTCAGCAAGCAACTCGTGACGATCAAGACTGATGTGCCGCTCGAGGTCGACTGGGACGCCTGTCGGACCTCGCCCGACTACACCCGCACACTCAACTTGTTTCGCGAGCTGCGTTTCGAGTCGCTGATGAAGCGCATCCCCCAGGCCACGCCGGCCGCAGCGGCGACGGCTGCGGAGCCCGAGGGCCAGCTCGGCCTGTTTGCGGTCGCCGAAGTGCGTCCAAAGATTTCGGAGGATGCGCCGACGGGCAACGTGCCGATCGAACCGCGCATCGTCGCCAGCGACGCGGACTACAAGGCGCTCCTGGCCGAACTCAATGGGGCCACGCTGATCGCCTTTGACACCGAGACGATGGGGACAGATCCCCTGACGGACGAGGTGGTCGGGATGTCCTTTTGCGTAAGGCAGGGCGAGGCATGGTATCTGCCCTGCGGCCCAGCGGGCAGCGAGCCCTGGCAGCTCGATCCGGCTTCACCACGCTTTCAGCCAATCGCCGATGCGCTGCGCCGAAATGGCGTGCGCCTGGTCGGCCACAATGCCAAGTTCGATCTGGAGGTCCTGCAGGAAGTCGGGATCATGATTGAAGAGGCGCCGCTCGACACGATGGTGGCCCAGTTCCTGATCGACCCCGGCGCGGGCGGGCTCGGACTCAAGAACATGGCCTTCACCCACCTGGGCTGGCAAATGACCGAGATTGCCGAGCTGATCGGCAAGGGCAAGAATCAGATCACGATGCGGGATGTGCCGGTGGAGCGGGCCGGCCGCTATGCAGCTGCCGACGCGGCGGCGACCTGGGAGCTGTGGCACGTCCTGGAGCCAAAGCTGGCCGAGCGCGGGGTGGCGAAGCTCTTTCACGACGTCGAGACGCCCCTGATCCCTGTGCTGATGGCGATGGAGACCCACGGCGTGGCCATCGACACGCGCTACCTGGGCGAACTGTCGGCCGAGCTTGGCACGCGCTTGCGCGAACTCGAGGCCGAGATCTACAACCAGGCCGGGATGACCTTCAACATCAACAGCACCCAGCAGCTCTCCGACTTGCTATTCAACCGGCTGAAGCTGCCGCCCGACAAAGCCTGGAAAACCGCCAGCGGAAACTACTCGACCAACGCCGATGTGCTGGAGCAGCTCCGCGACAAGCACGCCATCGTGGCCTCCCTGCTCGACTACCGCGAACTGTCCAAGCTCAAGGGGACCTATGTCGACGCGTTGCCCGAGCTGATCAACAAGAAGTCCGGCCGAATCCACACCGACTTCAATCAGACCGGCGCGATCACCGGCCGCATCTCGTCCTCGAAGCCCAATCTGCAGAACATCCCGATCAAGACCGAGATCGGGCGGCGGGTGCGTAAAGCCTTCATCCCCCGGCGGGGTTGGCGGCTGATCAGCGCCGACTATTCGCAGGTCGAGCTGCGCATCCTGGCCCATCTGGCCGACGACGCCACGCTGCGCGAGGCCTTCCTGCGCGGCGAGGACATCCATGCCACGACCGCCGCGGCCGTCTACGATGTCGCGCACGACACGGTGACCCCGATGCAGCGTAACTTTGCAAAACGGATTAACTTTGGCATCGCGTATGGCATGGGCGCGTTCGCGCTGTCGCAGAACACGGGGATGAGCATGACCGAGGCAGGCGACTTCATCAAGCGCTATTTCGACCGCTTCCCCGCCGTGCAGAACTGGCTGAGCCACACCAAACTGATAGCGGCCGAACAGGGCTATGTGGAGACAGTGTTGGGGCGCCGGCGCTACTTCCCCGAGCTGCGCAACCAGATGAAGGGCGGCCAGGCCGAAGCCCAGAAGCGGCGGGCCGAGCGCGAGGCGATCAACCATCCGGTCCAGGGCAGCGCTGCCGACATCATGAAGATCGCGATGATCCGGATCGACCGCGCGCTGCGGGCAGGCAAGTACCAGGCCAAGATGACCCTGCAAGTGCACGACGAACTGGTGTTCGACGTGCCGCCCAACGAGGTCGATGAGATCAAGGTCCTGGTCGAGCGCGAGATGGAAGGCGCCTACATCCTGACAGTGCCCTTGAAGGTCGATGTGGGCAGCGGACCAAACTGGGATGAAGTCAAGTAGCTGGCGCGAGGCGCTGAGACACGCAGCGGGGCTGGAAGGGTTCATTCCCGGGGTGCTCGCTTTCATCGTTGGCCTGTTGTTCGCCCTGATGTCTGGTTACCTTGTGATCAATCGCATCGGACCCGAGTCCGAGATCGCACCGGGTGAAGTGATTCGTCTCACGTGGGAGGACACCCGCGGCGGGCCAACAGAAACGCCTGACATCCGGTTTGTGGCGGCGGACGGGCTAACGTTTGTGATTCAGGGAGTCGAAAAGCCCGAGAACTTCTATTGTTCAGGCGCCTCAATCAAGGTCCGGTATGACCCTGCCAATCCAGAGCGAGCAAGCGAGTTCGCCTCCGGCTGGGCGATAGTGGCATTCCTTGTGTTTGGCGCGGTGTGTTTGACGTCGCGGGGCTCTTTCCTCGCAATTTCGGCAATACGGTCGGCCAATCGATCTATCGCGGCTTCGGGATATCTGGCGGCCCGGGTAACGCACTTCGCTGAAGCGCATGGCTTCAAATATCCTGATGAGGAGTAACAGTGCTTAATCTGCGCACAATCCTGCTAGGCGCGCGTGCAGCGCGCGGTTTTGGCGCCTTCCTGATCCTCGGGGTCGTGGGCGTGGGCCTGATACTGGGCGCGGCATTCGCGCGCTATACCACCGCCCAGGAGATGCGCCGCTTCCTGTCCGCGCCGGGCGTGGTCACTGGCAACGCCATCTCCCGCTCCAGCAAAGGATCTGCCACCTACGCCGCCCAGGTCCAGTTCA
>JBDSIP010000193.1:0-6090 GCA_039917915.1 Thermoflexales bacterium | reverse complement strand
GCCGGCGGGCGTCTTCAAGCCGCCCGGTGAAATAGTCCACGTTTCCGATATCACCGATGGCGATGGCTCTGACCTGCTCGTCGCCAAGCTCCTCGAGAATCTCCGCGGCTTCCTGGTAATGGCGCCGGGCATCGTCATACCGCCCAAGGTTCGAATCCACGATGCCCAGTCCGATCAACGCATCCCCGGCGCCAGCGAGATCACCGGCCCGCCGATACAGGTTCAGGCTGCGCGCGATGAAATCGCGGGCGCGCTCGAAGTCCCCCTGAATCAGCGGCCCGTAGCCCAGATGCCGGGTGGCGAGGGCCTGCGTGCCAAAATCGCCCAGCGCGGCCGCCGCCTGAGCCGCCTCGGCCAGCAACTGGCCTGCCTCGGCCAAACGCCCCATCCGATTCAAGGCCGTCGCGCGGCGGGTGACGAGTTGCGCCCGAATCCTGGCTGCGCCGCCGGCCCGCCCGGCCGCGTCCGCAAACAGCCGGTCGATTTCCGCATACCAGCCGCGGGTGTCCCACAACCAGAAGAATCCGCGGCAGGCCCGCCCGAGCGCATCGACATTTCCATGCCCAACGGCCCATGCCCACATCTGGCGCAGGTTCTCGGTTTCGGCCCGGATGGCATCGGCCGCGTCCTTATGCATCCGCCCGCGCAACTGAGGCTCGCGCCGGCTGAGAAACGCGGCGTACCAATCGCAATGGCGCTGGCTCGCCCGGTTGATCTCCTCAGCCCCAAGCGTTGCGCGGGCAAACTGGCGGACGAGCTCGTGCAGCTCGAAACGGCCCGTCGATGCGGCCTGCAATAGCGACTTGTCGGCCAACCCGGACAACACCTGGCGTGACGCCTCGGCAACGGCGGAGGCCGCCTCAAGCGCGAAGTCGGCCGGAAACACGGCCAGAGCGGCCAGCGCGCGCCGCTCGATCGGGTCGAGCCTCGCCCACGACTCGTTAAAGGCGGCTTCGAGGCTGGCGTGTCGCTCTGGCGCGTCGCGGGCCGAGGATGCCAAAATGCCATATCCCCCCTCAAGCGCGACCGCGATTTCGGCGCACGACATGAGGCGGGCCAGCGGGGCCGCCAGCGCAATTCCAAGCGGGAGATTGCCCACCAATCCGCACACGCGATCGATGTCGGCCCGGGCCGGGCCGTCGGGGTCCAGGCCGGCCATCACCCGCCGCGAGATCCGGGCGAACAGCGCCCGCGCCCCGTCCTTCGAAAGTCCTCTGACCTCGAACAGCCACTCGTTCTGCAGGCGCAGCCGCTCGCGCGACGCGACCAGGATTTTGACCGCGGGCGCGTCGCGCAGCAGGCGGGAAAGAAAAGCCAGCGTCGATTCGTCACCGGCTAACCGATCCAGCCCGTCGAAGACCAGCAGCAATTCCTTTTCGCGCAACGCGTCGATGAGTTGGGCCTGCGGGTCGCCCCGCCCAAAGACAAAGCGCAGGGCCGCCGCAACCGCGTCAAGCAGGGCGCCCGGCGACTCGGCCGCGCCGGCAGGCACGAACACGACCCCGTTCAGGAACCATGGCCCGCATGCGCGCGCCGCGGCCAGGCCGAGCCGGGTTTTGCCTGTCCCGCCCATCCCGGTCAGGGTGAGCATGCGACAGTGCGGATCAAGCAGTTGCCGGCGGACCTCGGCCAGCTCGGTCGCCCGATCCACCAGCGGGCCTTCATCTGCATAACGGTCGATGTTGCCGCCGACGCCGCTCATCGCCATCCGGATCCGATCCGCGAGGTGGCGGGTGCGCGGTTCGGGTTCCACGCCCAATTCGCGCTGCAGGATGGTCTTGCAGGCCTCGAACTGGGCCAGCCCGGCCGCCCGCTGGCCGCTTCGGGCCAGGAGCAGCATCAGTTGGCGATGGGCTGCTTCGTCGAGCGGATCGTTGGCGACCAGCGCGCGCAGGTGGCTGGCCGCGCCCTCGAAATCGCCGGCCAGCGCGTCGGCCTCGGACACTTGACGCAGCAGCCCGGCCGCGATGTGGCGCAGGCGTTCGCGCTCTACCACCAGCCATTCTTCAAACCCCGGCGCGTTGCGGACGACGAAGCCCTTGAGCAGTTCACCCGAATACAGCCCAAGCGCCGTCCGCCTGGCATCCAAGTCCCCCTGCGCGCCGCGCTCAAATGCCTCAACGTCGAACGCATACGGCGCGGCCGTATTAAGGGCGACGCTGTCGCGTTCGATCAGCAGCCAGGCGTCAAAGGGCTTTCGAAGCGCTGTCAACGCCTGGCGCAAACTGGCCTTGGCGGCCTCCTCGTCCGAATCACCCCAGAACATCGCGGCCAGAGTGTCGCGGCTGTGCCGGCGCCGGACGCACGCCAAATAGCCCAGGAGGGCCTGGGTCTTGGCCGAGGGAAGGTCGTTCGCTGAGCGAAGCTCGGCCGTCGATGCATCCCGCGCAGGTGCGCCGGAAGCGTCGATGACGCCAGCCTCAAATCCACCCAGAAGCCGGAGGAGAAGCGTGTTGGGCATTGACCTGGCAGATTGTACGTATTTCGGCGCTTTTTACGATCTCATGACGATCCAGGCGCAGGATGTGGGCATGGACCAGCCTTCTGGTGCGCCCCCGAGCGAAACACCTGGCGATCCCCGATATGGCGCCTTCCTCATTCGGGTCTGGGCAAATGATCGGGAGGGGCGCGTGCGGCTGGTCGTGCAACAGGTCGGGAGCACCCGCCAGACGGCCTTTGCGGATTGGAACGGCATTTCAAGGCACATTCGAGATTGCCTGGCCCGGCCCGCCCCGACAGGCCGACCTGACAGGTCCTCCGATATCCCAGATGACCTGACAGGTCACCTCACCCACGGCGGCACCTGACAGGTCACCTCACACGGCGACACCTGACAGGTCGGGTGCGCACCCGGCTTAGGCACAGCTAGCGGAAGTTGAACTCCTCGTAGTGAATCCGGCCAGCCGGCACGCCAGCCGCCCGAAACTGCGCGGCGAAGGCCAGCACCATCGGCGGCGGTCCGCACAGATAGACATCCGCGCCCGCAACATCGAAGGCGCATCCAGCCTTGATCTTGTCCAGGGTCAGGCTGCCGTCGGTGCTCGAGACATTCCGCAGGGCGGTCAGGTTTGGAAAGCGCCCGGCGGCGGTCTGAAACTCGTCCCAGAACACCGCATCCGGCTCGGCCCGGACTGAGTAGAAAAACGCGATTCGTTGCGCGGGCGCATCCGCCAGGCTGCGGATCCAGCTCAGAAAGGGCGTCACCCCGATCCCGCCCGCCACCCAGATTTGCCGCGGACCGCCCGCGCGGAAATCGAAACCCCCGTGCGCGCCTTGCACCCGGGCCCGGGCACCCTCGCGCAAACCGGCTTGCAACGCTTTGGTCCAATCTCCGCTTGCCTTGATAGTGAAGCGCAGATGCGGCTCACCCGGCGCGCTGCTGACCGTGAAGGGGTGCGACTCGCCCAGACCCGGCTCGCCTGGAAAGCGCACAAAGGCGAACTGGCCGGCCCGCTGCCGCACGTGGGCGCCATCCGGCTTGAGCGCCACTTCGACCGTCGAGGGATTCAGCCGGCGCACCGATGCCACGACATAGCCCGCGCCCTTTGCCAGCAGCGGGGCGAGGAGTTGTTTATAGACATACGCCGCGGCTGCCGCATACACGCACACCCGCCAATAACTGGCGGCCGGTTCGGCGGTGTAGAGCAAGGTTGGAGCGTTGAAGGCGTGGATCATGCCCAGGATGAAAAAGGCGCCGACCAGCCGATGGGTGTATTTCCAATGGTGATAGGCCAGTTGGGCGTATCCGCCGATCACCGGGAGGCGCGGCGCCAGGGTCAGCGCAATCAGGAACAGGAATCCCGCCAGGGCAATCCGCCCAAGATCGCGGGCCAGGGGGCTCTTGCCCGTGATCGGGATCAGCACAAAGTGCAAGATAACCAGCCCGAGACCGGCCAGGGCTGCGGTCTTGTGGCTTTTGTACATCCGGTCGAGGCCGCCAAAGAACGGCTCGAGCACGGGCAGGCGCAGCGACAGCACGATCGCGCAGCCCATCAGGATCATCCCGGTCGAAGACAGCATCTCGGCGATGACCTGGCGCACGTAGTCATCTCGGCCATCATTCGGGGGGAGACCCATCAGCCAAAGCGCGATATTCAGCATCGCCAGCGCAGCGATGCCATAGTTACCCAGACGGTGGAGCGCAAATGTTGTTTTCATAGAAGGTGGATGCGGATCAGGATCACGCAAACGATTATGGGGCCGCGCCCCAAAAAGCGGAATGCCGGCAAAGATTGCTGGCATTGCTCGGGCCCGGCGTACGCCAGGGACGATCAATTCCAAAAACCCACTTTAGAATCGCCTGCGGCGATTGACTCGCCCAGGAGACATTGATGTTTGACGTAATTGTGATTGGCGGGGGGCCGGCCGGCGTGACGGCGGCGCTGCGGGCACGTGAGTTGGGCGCGACCGTTGCGCTCGTCGAGCGCGGCAACCTCGGCGGGACGTGCACCAATGACGGGTGCGCGCCTACCCGGGTGTTGGCCAAGGCCGCCCGGCTTCGGCGTGATATCGAGCAATTGGGCGACTACGGCCTGACCGTCCCCGCGCCCGAGCTGGATTTCGGGCGTCTGCTGCAGCGCACCCAGCAGGTGATCTATCAGATCCACGAGAAGAAACAATTACTGGGCCATCTCGAGGCCTCGGGCGTCAGCGTGCACGCGGGCGCGGGCGAGGCCCGCTTTGTGGACGCCAACACGATCGCCTTTGCCGGGCGCGCGCTCGAAGCACGCCGTTTCATCCTGTGCGCCGGCGGACGCGCGCGCAGGCTTGATTTCCCCGGAGCCGAACACGCCCTCACCCACACCGACGTGTGGACGCTCAAGCGCCTGCCGCGCTCGCTCATCGTCGTGGGCGGGGCCGCCACCGGCTGCCAGCTCGCCTCGATCTTCGCCGCCTTCGGCGCGAAGGTGACGATCCTCGATCTCGCGCCGCGGCTCGTGCCGGGCGAGGACGAAGTGGTCTCGCGCGCGTTGACCGACGCCTTTCTCCGCCGCGACATTTCGCTCGTCACCGGCATCCAGGGCCTCGATCGGATCGAGGTTGATGGCGAATGGCGCTCGTTGTTCTTCAAACTGGATGGTGGGGTTCATCGGTTGGACGCCGACGCGATCCTGCTCTCGACCGGCTGGCTGGGAAACCTGGCGGCCCTCAATCTGCCCGCGGCCGGGGTCGAGACCGACGGGCGGTATGTCCGGGTGGACGATCAGCTTCGGACCAGCGCGCCCAACATCTTCGCCGCCGGCGATATCACCGGGCGGATGATGCTGGTCCAGAGCGCCAGCAGCGAGGCCCGCATCGCGGCCGAGAATGCCGTGCTGGATTCAAACCGCAGCGACGCGCACCGGATCGTCCCGCATGGCGGCTTCACCGACCCGGAGTATGGCAGCGTCGGACTGACCGAGGCCGCCGCGCGCGCGGCCGAAGCGCAGGGCGAGCTCAAACCCATCGTCGCGGTTGTCGCCTATGCCGACCTCGATCGGGGCGTGATCGATGGGCATACCGAGGGCGGCTGCAAGCTCATCGCGGATGCCGCCACCCACCAGATCATCGGCGCGCACGTGGTGGGCGAACAGGCGGTCGAGATCGTCCATGTCGCGGCAGCGGGCATGCTCGCGGGGATGACGATCGAGCAGTTGGCCGAGATGGAGATCGCCTACCCGACCTACACCGCGATCCTGGGCCTGGCCGCTCGGCGGATCGCCCGCGAGCTGGGCAGCGTCAGCCTGTCGCCCCAGTGGCGGGCGCTCGGGCCGGCCAGGGCGGCCGAGTGGGAGCGCCGCGACCGCTGAGGAGGTGAGGATATCCTGATGAGCCGTGATATTTGTCCGCGGTCCGTATTCACCTTGCAACCATCCATACACAAGGAGAATAAAATGACTTTAGGACTTAGCACGCGATCGATCTACCCGGCGACAAACGTGGTCGCACTGAAACGGGGCCAGTACAGCACCGAGATTGCCCGCTTGACGGTCAACCCGGGCAAATACATCATCACCGCGAGCAGCGGGGTCGCCTACTCCCAGGGCAACTCGACCATCGCGGAGCTGATATTTGGCCTCTCGCTCACGTTGGGCCAGACGACGCTCATCA
>JBDSIP010000192.1:0-7719 GCA_039917915.1 Thermoflexales bacterium | reverse complement strand
GGATCGATATAGATGCACTTTACCTGGCCGGCGTAATAGGGCAGCAGCGCTTTCAGGGCCAGGAGGTTGTCGCCTTGCACGATCAGGTTGCCGCTTCCGGGCTCGCCGCAGGCCAGCTCCGGCACGTCTTTCAGCAGGCGGAAGGGCACCTGCTGGTGGTGGTTGACCACCGCCTCTTTTCCAATCCAGTTCAACGTCGGCATGGGTGGAAGTGTACGCGATGCGCCCTTCTATCCCGTATCCTTCCTTGTAGGCTTCCCCTGCAGGCGGTTTGTGGCAATGCGTGACCAGCAAATTCCAGCCCGAAAGACGGGAAGTCGCTTAGAAGCGGTGTCCAACAGCCCTTAAGCTGGACTAAAATGTGTTCGTGAACGACGTGGCCCAGGTAAAAGTGTTTTACGACGAAGTGGGGAACACGCTCACCGTCTGGTTTGGCAATCCGCAGGATGAAGTCGTGGCTGAGGAGACCGGTGACGAAGTGGTGCTGATGAAGGACAAAGCGGGCAAGGTCATCGGCTTTGAGAAGCTCAACTTTTCCATACCGATGCCGAAGCGCCTGCAAGTGGCGTTCGAAACCGTTGCGACCTGAGTCAAAGCGTCAGCCAACCGCCCTCAATCTTTGTCGACCTGCCTCACTTTGAGACCCTCGATTTGGACAAAGCAGCAATCAACACAGCCCGCCTGTAATCCATGCCCAACGCGCCGCGGTATGATATATTGTCATACCAAGGAGCAGAACGATGAGCAGCGTCAAGATCGCAATTACCCTGGACCGGGAAACCCTGATCCGCGTGGACGGTTTGGTCTCAAAGAGCATTTTCCCAAATCGCAGCCGCGCGATTCAGGCAGCCGTGAGCGAGAAGCTCGCGCGCATGGAGCGTGGCCGCCTGGCGACTGAGTGCGCCAAGCTCGATCCGAAGTTTGAAAAGGCCCTCGCCGAGGAAGGTTTGGGCCAGGAGCTTGAATCGTGGCCCGAATACTGAGAGGCGAAATTCGGTGGGCCGATCTCAACCCCATACGCGGCCATGAACAGGCGGGCTTGCGTCCCGTGCTGATTCTCAGCCACGACGTGTTCAACGAACGTTCTGGCACGGTCATCGCGGTTGCATTGACCAGCCAACCTCAGAGCGCGGGATTTCCGCTCACACTCGAGCTTAAGTCCCCGAAGCTGGCCAAACGTTCGTGGGTCAAGATCAGCCAAATCCGAACCTTGTCCGTTGAGCGTATCGGCACGAAACTGGGTCGCTCCAGCCCGGAGGAGCTTGTGCTTGTCGTCGAGGGTCTGAACGAAATCATCGGAATCTGACCGTCACCCCAACCGCCCAAACTGCTTCTCGAGTTGCCCGACCCCGATCTGCAGCATCGTCGGCCGGCCGTGCGGGCAGGTCCGGGGCGACTCGCAGGCCTCCAGGTCGCGCACCAGGGCTTGCATCTCGCTCAGCGCCAGCACCCGCCCGGCCTTGATCGCCATCCGCTTGCACACCCGCCGCAAAATGCGGGCCTCGATGTCGCGCCGCAGCGGCGCGTCGCCGCTCTCCAGATCGCCGGCGATCTCGCGCAGGGCCGTCGCGATGTCATCCTGGGCCATCATCGGCGGGACCGCCCGGACCAGCCAGGTGTTCGCCCCAAACGCCTCGAGGTCAAAGCCCAGATCAAGCAGGACCGGCAGGTTTTCCTCCACCCGCCAGGCGCTGTCAGCGGGGAGCTGCACCGGCAGCGGGTCGAGCAGCGCTTGGGACATGACCGGCCCGAGTTCGCGCTGGGCGAGCATGCGCTCATACAGCACCCGCTCATGGGCGGCATGCTGATCAATCAGATACAGACCCTCCGGACCCTCGCCGATGACATAGGCGAGGGCGAGTTGGCCAAGGATGCGCAGGGCCGGCAAAGTGCGCCCAGGGGTGGGTCCAGCCCCAGCCGGCGCCGACGCCGCAAATTCGCCGCCCTGTGACTGACGGGCGATCCCAACCCTTTCCCAACTTCCGCTCCCATGCAGGGGCGGGGTGTAGGTTGATCCGTCCCGGGGCAGCGGCCAATTGCCCGCGCCGGCGCTCCAGCCCGGCTCGATTGGGGCGTTCGGGTCGATGTCCACATCGGGGACTGGCCGGGTCAGCCCGGGCAGATCGACCGCGCTGAGCACGCTCGGCGGCTCGGGCGGGGCCATCCGGGCCAGCAACTCGCGCCGGATCGCCCGCTGCACGGCGCTGAAGACGGCGTCGGGCTCGCGGAAGCGCACCTCGGCCTTGGCCGGGTGGGCGTTGACGTCGACATCCTCGGCCGGCATGCGAATCATCACAACCGCGATCGGATAGCGCCCGACCATGAGCAGGGTGTGATACGCCTGAATCACCGCATACGACAATTTGGTGTCCTGGATCGGACGGCCGTTGACGAAGAGCTGGATTTTGCTTCGGTTGTTGTGATCGAGCGTTGGAAGCGAGGCGTAGCCGCTCACCTCGATACTGGCCTCGGGCATCTCCATATTGTGGGCGGCCGCATCGTCGGCGCGCGCCATCTCGCCAATCGGGATGAGCCGCTCGGCGATCTCGGCCCCGTGGGTCTGGGCCAGCGCGTCGCGCAGCTTGCCGCTGCCCTGGGTCTGAAAGGTCACCCGCCCGTCGTGGACGAGGCTGAAGCGGATGCCTGGATACACCAGGGCATACCGGGTGACGATGGCGTCGATGTGCCCGCGCTCGGTTTGGTTCGACTTCAAAAACTTCAGCCGGGCCGGAACCCGGGCGAAAAGGTTCTCAACTGTCATCGTTGTGCCTGCCGGACGGCCGATCTTGTCGCGTTGGACGATCCGCCCGTTGTCAAAGCGGATCAGCGTCCCGGTGGTCTCGTCCGCATGCCGGGTCGCGCAGGTCACCTGGCTGACCGAGGCGATGCTGGCCAGAGCCTCGCCCCGAAACCCGAGCGTCCGAATGCGGGTGAGGTCCTCGTCCGTCGTCAGCTTGCTGGTCGCGTGGTGGGTGAAGGCCAGCTCGACCTCGTCGGCCCGAATGCCGGAGCCGTTATCGGTGACCCGCAGCAAGGCTCGCCCGCCCTCGGCGCACTCCACCCGAATGTCAGTCGCGCCCGCGTCGATGGCGTTCTCGACCATCTCCTTGACCGCCGAGGCCGGGCGTTCAACGACCTCGCCCGCGGCGATCCGGGCGACCAGGGTGTCGGGCAATACGTGAATGGGCATCTGCTTGCCACGATTCTAGTCGCTGCCAATCCATTCATTGCAGGAGAAGGGAAGAAGGGGAGAAAAGAAGAAGGCGGAGCGATGTTCTTGTTCGTCGATCGTCCCGTCTTTTCTTCCGTTCTTCCTTTCTCCTGCAAACGGACAGCAAAGCCAAAGCCCGTCCCAACCGTGTGGGGTTCATCAGAGTGAGTCAGGAATCTATCCGCAGATTCACGCAGATTGGTTTAGAAAAGTATCTGCGCTCATCTGCGTGAATTTGCGCTCAAAATGGGGTAGCGGCGTACGGCTCTTAGCAGAAGAACGGAAGAAGGAAGGGTAAGGAAGGAGCGCTCTTGATTCTGGCGATCGCCCCTTCCTTAATCTTCCTTCTTCCTTTCTTCTGTTAACGGACAAAGCCGATTCAAGCCGAAGCGGGATGAAAATCCTGCAGCACGAGCTGCATCCGTTTCTCGCCGTTCCACTCGTTGACCTCGAGTTGGAAGGCGAGGTCGATGGCGGTCCCGGCCTCGGCGGCCCGCTCACCCATCCGCCAGCCCACGGCCTCCCAGGCCGCCTCGCGCTGGTCGTGCAGCCGCAACTTCAAGTGGGGCGGGGCCTCGCCCTCCGCGCCCCGGCCCATGCGCGCTGCGCCGAGCACTTTGGCCGCCCTGGCCACCAGGACGGGGCGCGGGTTGCCTGCCCCATGTGGTTCGAGCTGGCGGAGCTGCTCGAGTGTTTTCCACGACAGCCTCGACAGCTCCAATTCCGCATCGGCGCGGATCACTCGCTGCCAACCGCCTTCGGGTTGTTGCGCGCCCGCGATGGCCTGCAGCCGCTCGCGCAGCGCATCGAGTTTGTCCGGGGTCGTGGTGAACCCGGCTGCCGCGGCGTGCCCGCCATGCCGGCTGAGCAAATCGCGGCACTGGTCGAGGGCGGCCGTGATGTCAAACCCGGGCACGCTCCGGCACGAGCCGCGCGCCTCGCCCTCGCTCAGGGTCACCACGACACTTGGGCGATAGAACTTCTCGACCAGGCGGGCGGCGGCCAGCCCGATCACCCCGGCGTTGTAGCCCGTCCCCGCCGCGAACATCAGGGGCGCGTCCAGGGCGATCTCGGCCGCATTTTTGGCGGTCTCGGCGGTCACGTTCTGGCGTTGCTCGTTTTTGTGGTTGAGCGCCGCCGCGAGCTCCTCGACCCACACCGGGTCGGCCGTCGTCAGCAGCTCATAGGCGGCCTGGGCGGTATCGAGCCGGCCGGCGGCGTTGAGTCGCGGCCCAAGGGTAAAGCCGATCGTCCCCGCGTCAACCTTGCCGGGCGTCACCCGGGCGGCCTTCATCAGAGCGGCCACCCCCAGCCGGGGGGCGCGGTTGATCAGCTCCAGACCAGCCCGAACCAGGGCTCGGTTCTCGCCCTCGAGCGGGACGACGTCGGCGACGGTCCCGATCGCGACCAGGTCGAGCAGCGCGCTCTCGGCCAGCGCCACCGTCCGCCCGCGCTTGCGGGTCTCGCGCAGCAGCCCTTGGGCCAGCCGGAAGGCCACCCCGACCCCGGCCAGTTTGTCAAACGTATATGTGCCGCCTATGCGCTTCGGGTTCACCACCGCGAGTGCGTCTGGGATGCGCTCGCCTTCCAGCTCGTGGTGGTCGGTGACGATCAGGTCCAGCCCGAGTTCGCGCGCCCGATCGGCCTCGCGAAAGGCCCGGATCCCGCAGTCGACGCTGATGACCAGGCGGGTGCCCTCGGCATGCAGGGTCTCGAGCGCCTTTGCGTTGAGGCCGTAGCCCTCTTCGAAGCGATTGGGGATGTAGATCCGAAATTTCGCGCCCAGCGCGGCCAGAGTGTGATGCATCAGCGCGCAGGCGGTGACGCCGTCGCAGTCGTAGTCGCCATAGACGGCGATGTGCTCGCCGGCCGCGACTGCGGTCAGGATGCGGTTGACGGCCTCGGGCAGATCGCGCAGGCCGAAGGGGTCGACCGGGTGGGCGAGTTTGGTGGGTTCGAGAAAGGCCCGCGCCTCATCGAGGTCGCGCACACCCCGCGCATGCAGGGTCTGGGCCACCAGGCGGTCGATGCCGGCGGCGCAAAGGGCTTGGATGAAGTCGTCCGGCGCCGATGGCGCAATTTCCCATTTTGTCATGAATCAGTCGAGAGATATTGGCGGAAGAGATTGGCGCCGGCGCCTATCTCTTCCGACCAAACATGATTTCGGCGGAGAGCCGCCTCCCGCCTCTTGCCATCAGCCCCAGCCGGACGAGCTTGTCGAGAGACCAGTGGGTGTGCGCGGCGTAGTGCTTCTGGTAGAACAGCCACATCGCGCGCTGAAACGCATACTGCGCTTTGGCGCTCTTGCGGCTGGCCGCCCGCTTCACGTGGTGGACGATGACCGTTGGGTGGTAAACCACCCGGTAGCCGAGCTGCTTGACCCGCAGACACCAGTCCAGGTCCTCGCCATACATGAAGAAGCGCTCGTCCATCAGCCCGGCTTTGGCCACCGCCTCGCCCCGGACCAGCATGCAGGCGCCCACGACCGAGTCCACGTCCAACTGTTGATCTTCGGGCGCAAAGGTCATGTTGTAGCGCCCGAAGCGCGGGCTGCGCGGGAAGAGCCTGCTCAGCCCGCTGAAGCGGTAGAAAGCCGCCGCCGGCGTCGGGAAACCGCGCCGGCAGGCCTTGTCCAGCGTGCCATCGAGCAGCAGCAGCCGCGGCCCGACCACGCCGGCGTCCGGGTTCGCGTCGGCGAAGGCCACCATCCCCGCCAGCGCGTCCGGGGGGACGACCGTGTCGGGGTTGAGCAGCATCGCGTGCCGGGCATTCCCGTGCTCGGGCCAGCCGGCCGCGCGCAGCCCGGCGTTGTTGCCGGCTGAGAAGCCGGCATTCGTTGGGTTGCGCACCAGCCTGACTTCGGGATATTCCACCTCGACCCGGTCCGCGCTGCCATCGCTCGAGGCGTTGTCGACCACGCACACCTCAAACGTCAGTCCGCGCTGTTCGCGCAGCGAATCCAGGCAGGCCGCCAGCAGGTCGCGGGTGTTGTAGTTCAGGATGACGACGTAGAGGTCGAAGGTTGGCATGGACGGTGGTGTAGATTCTATTCGGCCAAGCCCTCGCCGATCCAGATCGTGTCGTAGACCCCGCTCGCGCCCGGGGCGAGACCGTCCACAAGCGCGAGGATGCGCTTCTGGATACGCGGCATTGGGGGCATCCGTTCTGGCGCGCACCATTGCATCGCCGAGACCTCGCCGCTGGGCGAGAAGGCGCCGCCTGCGACCGTGGCCAGCACGACGAACTCGATCTTCGGCCGGTCGCGGGTGACGCCCACCAGGGCGATCCGCTCGGCCTTGATCCGCAGCCCCGACTCCTCGCGCACCTCGCGCTCGAGCCCCTCCAACGGTGTCTCGCCACCCTTGAGCCAACCGCCCGGCAGCCCCCAGGGCGCCTTGCGATACGTGTGCGAAAAGATCAGCACCTCGCCCGCGTCATTGCGGATCACCCCGACGACACCCAGCAGAAAATTCGTGTTGACGCTCGCGGCCGCCCGCCAGAATAGCCAGGGCGGCAGCCAGAAGCGCCGCAGCAGCGCATACACCGGCCGGAGGAAATCGTCGCGCGTCATGGGCCCATGTTAAGCCCTACGCGCACGTTCCCGACTGACACGTTCCTGACACTTTGGAATTGATATCCCCGGCGAAGCCGGGGATATCAATTCCAAATGAGTCACTCCACCCGATACACCGGCACCCGCCGATTCTCGCTTCCGCCGCCGGGCATGAAGAAGTACGGCACGTCGATGGCCCCGACCTGGGTCAGCGTGTAGCGTCCGCGCAGGGTCGCCAGGCTGGCCTGCAACTCATTGCTTTCATCGACCGCATACACCGGCCGGCCCTCCGCCCGCAGCGCATCCACGAATCGAACGAGTTGCTCCGCCGTCCACGTCGCCGGCCGAAAAGTGAGCCGGCCTGTGTACAGATCGATCGCCCCGCTGTTGAGCGCACAGGCGACGACGGCCTCGGCTGGCGTCAGCGCCTCCAATGTTTCAAAAGACGCGCGCTGGGCGGCGACCAGATACCCAAAGGCGCTGAACCCGCGCGTGATTGGGAGCTGGAAGGTCTCGATGCTGCGGTAGCCCATGCCGAACGCCATGCCAAAGACGACCCCAAACACTGCCAGGCCGCGGCGGGCCGTGAGCGCAGGTGCCTCACGACAGTAAGACAGCAGACCTTCGATCAGCCGGACCGCCCCGTAGGCGGCCAGGATCGCCCCGATCGGGAAGACCGACAGCAGATCGCGCTGGCGCAGATAGGCGTAGGCGAGATGGAAGAAGAAGACTGGCAAGGCAAAGCTAGCCAGTACCGCCGCCACCCGTCCCCTTGCCCGTGCCAGCGCCCACGCCCCGATCGCGACCAGGGGCGCGATCAGGCCAAACTCTCGATACCAACCCAGATCGACCAGGATCCGGGCGAACGTGGCGGGTATGCCGGTGAGCGAAAAATGCTGCAGCTCGTCCGACCCGGTCGTGAACGGTCCCCCAAACGCCCAGACGTGATAGGCCA
>JBDSIP010000191.1:0-13673 GCA_039917915.1 Thermoflexales bacterium | reverse complement strand
TGTTTCGTCCACAACGTCTTCGCTCAGTAGCGCGTCAAGCTGATAGAGCTCGCGAAGCTGGCCGTCATCCACCTTGAGTTGGTCGCGTTCAATCAGGGCGATGATTCTCTCGACACCGTCGAGATCGAGTGCGTCGATGCTGTCCGCCCCCGCTCGAATCAGCTCCTTGACCAATGTCCGTCGCTCGGACTCGCCCTGATTGAGTTTCTCGTCGCGCCAATACAATTCGCGAAGCTCCCTGGCCTCGACCTTGAGTTCATTGCCTTCGACCAGCGCCAGGATTCTCGTCACCCCTTCGCTATCCAGGTCATCGATGTCGGCCACGCCTTCCGCGGCCAATTCCTCCGCAAGCGTTTTTCGCGGACCTTGCAGTTCTTTGCGCCGCTGGGCAAGCTGGCGGAGTTGGGCGGGCGTAACCTTGAGCTCGTTGTACTGAACGAGCATGCTGATTCTGCGCAAGCCACCCTCATCGAGACCCCCGATCTCCACCACACCCTCGCTGGCAAGTTCATTCTCCAGCGTCAGCGCCTCTGGCTTGCGCGGGCTCAGCAGCGCCGCGCGCCGCCTGGCGAGTTCACGGCGCTTTTCGGTTTCGACCGTGAGGAGGTTGATCGAGACCAGTTCCCAGATCCGCTCAGCCCCTTCGAGATCGAGCTCCGCGATCGCCGCGACTCCCTCCATCGCCAGCTCTTTCTCCAAAGTTGTGGCTTGGGGTTCGCGCTTCTTGCGCTCCTCATTTCGCAATCGAACAAGCTGGCGCAGTTCTTCGTTTGAGACACCAAACAGGTTCATTTCGATCTGGCCGATGATGTTCTCCGCCGCGGCGTAACTCAGTTCGGAGATCTTCGTCACCCCTGCATTCGTCAGTTCGGCCAGCAACGACGGCTCGCCGGATTCAACTTCGAGCAGCGCGTCGGTGCCCAGCTCATCAGGTTTCGTGGGTGTCGTGATCGACAATCTGCGCAATCCCGTCTGTTGCGGTTTGCGATTCTCGAGATTCGCCAGCTTTTCTCCGAGGCGGGTGGTCTCCTTTGCTTCGTGGGCCTGTACGTCGTTCGCCTTTTTGCCGGCCTTTTTTGCTAGGGCCGCCAGCTCGGCAGGTTTGAGCGTGATCTCTTTCTCGAGCACGCGCATCCAGATTCGGGTGACCGCCGAGGACCTCAACGCGGCGATGCTCGTCGCGCCTTCCTCCGCAAGCTCCCGCTCAATCGTCCGGGGATTGGTCGACTGATCCTTTCGGCGCTGGGCGAGATCCCGGCGTTGGTCGGCGCTAAGCGGGAGCACCTTCTGCTCGGCGAAACTCCACAGAATGGACACCCACAAAGGCGTGAGGCTGCTGATGCTCCTATCCTTTCTTTCCGCGAGCAGCGCTCTTAGCGCCCTTCCGTCGTAAGCCTCCTCCTTCTGTCGCCGAACCAGTTGGGCGAGTTGCGCATTCGAAAGCTCGAGATCTCCTGCCTCGGCAAGCTCCAGGATATTGGAGACTTCGCTCATATCGAGGTCGGCGATGCTGTTCGCCTTTGCCCTGGCAAGTTCATACTCCAGCGTCGTTTCGTAGGTTCTGGGTTCGCTCATGACGGCCTTGCGCCGCTGGGCGAGCTCGCGGAGTTGATCGGGGGAGATCTCGAGCGCCGCGCGCTCCACGAGTCTCCAGATTCGGCGGATCCCCGCATAACCGAGGTCGGAGATGCCGTCCACGTCCTCCCTGGCCAGCTCTTCCTCCATGCTCGTCTCAAGGGTCTTGCTTTCTGCCGCAAACTCCTTGCGCCGCCGGGCGAGCTCCAGCAATTGCGCATTCGTGACCTCGAGCTTTCCGGCTTCGACGAGGTCCCAGATCCGATCGACACCGCCGCCGCCGAGGTCGGCGATCTGCAGCGCGCCCTCAGTGGCCAGTTCATCCTCGAATGTTCCCGGCTGCGCGTCTTCGACGGCCAGGGCCTTGCGCCGCTGAACAAGTTCGAGAAGCGCGCTTGCCTCGACCTTGAGTCCTGCATATCGGATCTGGTCCAGGATCTTGTTCACCGCCTCGAGGTCGAGTTCGGCAATACTCTCCACGCCCTCCCCGGCCAGCAGATCGTCCAACTTCGGCTTGCTGGCATTGGCTTCTTCCCGCTGCTGCCTGCGCCGGCGCTCAAGCTGTTCGCGCTCGCCCGGCAACAGCTTGAGCTTGCCTTCCTCGATGAGCTCGTTGATTTCGTCCAGGGCCTCGAGGTTCAGGTCTTCAATACGCGCCGCGGCGTGCAATTTGAGTTCATGGGCAAGGGTCGGTTTCCTGGTCTCACGCTCTTCGAGCAGCTTCCTGCGCCGCTGGCCAAGTTCCCGCAGAATCGAGGCGGGCGCCTCGAGTCGCATTGGCGCCGCGGCCACCGTCAAATCCAGAATGGCCTCAACCCCCTCGAGGTCGAGCTCCTCGACGGTGGTCGCGCCATTCCTGGCCAGTTCATACTCCAGCGTCGGCTTGTTCTCCGCTGGCGCCGCCTTCAGCTTGTTGCGCTGCTGGCCAAGCGCCAGAAGCGTCGCGGTCCCGAGTTTGAGGGCGTCTTCCGCGACCAGGCTCAGGATTCTTTCAACCCCTTCGAGATCGAGTTTTGCGATCTCCTGCGCATTCAGCCCTTCGCGGGCCATCTCGATCTCCAGCGTCGTTTCGCTCGTCTTTTGATCGGCCCGCAGCGCCTTGTGCCGCCGCCCAAGCTCCTGAACGTAGTAGGTCGAAAGGTCGAGCTTCTTCTCCGCGGCGAGGCGCCTGATTGCCTCGATACCGTCAAGATCGAGCTCTTCGATCTTCTCCGCCCCGTGCCGGGACAGTTCCTTCGTCAGGGTCGTCTTGCCGGCGTCACCCAACGCCGGCTTCTCCGCGCGCCGGCGCGCCAGTTGCTGGAGTTCAGCGGTCGTCACCTTGATCTTTTTCAGCGCGACCAGTTCTCGAATTCTTTCGGCCGCTTCGATACTGAGAGCCTCGACTGTCGTGACCCCTTCCCAGGCCAATTCCTCCGCAAACGTAGTCTCGTAGCGTTCGCGCTCGGCCGGCTGCGTTTTGCGCCACCGGCTCAAGTCATGCTGTTCCTGGTTCGTCGCCCGGAGCGTCTTCCTTTCGACGAGATCCAGGATCGTCTCCGCCTCGCTCTCCGAGAGGTCGGCGATTTTCTTGACGCGAGTCTCCCTGGCCTGTGTCCCGTTGGCCGCCTCGGCGGCCTGTTTGTCTTTGAGATATTGCGAGACCGTCCTGGCGTCGGTCAGAATCTTCCGGCGCCGCTCGCCAAGTTGCTGGATTTGCCGGGGCGTGACGTCAATCTGTTTCTGCGGAATGAGATCGGCGATATTGTCCACCCCGGCGAGGTCAAGCTGGCCAATGCTCTCCACCCCTTCGCGAGCCAGGGCGAGGTCAAACGACAGTCTGGAGGCTAAAATGCCCGCAGCCTGGAGCTCAGACCGCCTCCGGCCCAGTTGCTGGA
This sequence comes from Thermoflexales bacterium, assembly GCA_039917915.1. Lineage (GTDB taxonomy): Bacteria > Chloroflexota > Anaerolineae > J036 > Brachytrichaceae > Brachythrix. Next base: position 10,221 of record JBDSIP010000191.1, on the reverse strand, counting down.
GCTGGGCAGGCTCCAATCGGAGCTTCTTTTCATCGACGAGATCAACGACCCGCTCGACGCCGTCGAAGTCGAGCGCGCCGATTGTCTCCACCCCTTCGCGCGCCAGCGCATCCGCCAGGGTGGTTTCGCCAGGTTCGCGGGCGGCTCCAACCTCTTTCCGGCGCCGGCCCAACTGTTGAAGTTCGGTCGGGGTGATCTTGAGCTTGTCGTCGCTGATCAGGTTGATGATCCGCTCCACCCCGTCCCGATCAAGTTCCGAAATTCCCTTCACCTGCTCGAAGGCCAGTTCGTTCGCCAGGGTTGTCTCATACGTGCTCGCATCGGCCAGCAGCGCCTGGCGGCGCCTGCCAAGCTGTTGAAGCTCATCGCCCTTGGCCTTGAGTTTGTTCTCGGTAATGAGGCGAAGGATCCTCTCCAGCCCGGGGCGGTCCAGGGCGGCGATGCTCGCCGCCTTTTCCCAGGTCAGCTCCGCCTGGAGTGTCGTTTCATAGGCGCTGGGATCGGCCTGCAGCGTGCTGTTCCGCCGGCCCAGCCACGCAAGTTGTTGGGGCGTGCATTCAAGTTGATCCCCCGCGATGAGGTCGACGATGCGTTCCACGGCGGCCCGATCCAGTCTGTCAATGGCCTGCTTCACCGGATCGGCATCAAGGCCTGGGCGGACGGCCGACTTGACCGAAGCGCCAAGTTTCGCCAGGCCGCGCGGTTTCGCTGTTGGGCCGGTCAGGTTGCCGCTATCGGCAACGCCTTCCGTGACCAGCTCCTCTTCAAGCGTCGATATGTGGGGTTCATCCGTTGGACCGGCTTCCTGCGCGGGCGGCGAGGTGCTGTCCGGCGTCGGGTTGCCGCCCTTCGCCTGGATCGCACGGTCGCCGATCGATGTCGGGGCAATCGACACCGGCGTTACAGGATCCGGCGCGCGCATCGCGCTCCCGGTCTGCTGGACGACGTGGGTCAACTCGTGGGCGATCAGCTCCTTGCCCCCGGATGTCGCCGGCTCGTATTCGCCCTGCCTGAAGAACACGTCTTGCCCGGTCGTGAACGCCTTGGCCTGAATGGCCTGATTCAGCGCGTCCGACCGGGCATCCGTGTGCACTTTTACAGCGCCGAAGTCGGCTCCGATGCGCTGCTCCATGAACGCGCGGGTTATGTCGGGCAGCGGCGCGCCACCCCCCCGGGCGGCGTTGAGGCGGCCCTCAAAATCAGGTCCCGCGTCAAAACCGGCGCCCGGGCGCGCCGCCGCATGCCCGGGCATGTCTTCATCGTCCAGTCTGGCCTCTCGCTGCGCGATGGGGGGGTGGCCGGCCGGCGCGGGTGGGACAACTGCGGGCTGCGCTCGGCTCCGGCGCGCATCCTTGCGCTGCGGGCCGGACGCTGGCATCGGTTTCGCCGGTCGGCTACCCCGGACCGATTCCGGGGTTGCCCTGTCGCCGGTCCGCTCCGGAGTGACCTTGGTCTGAATCGTCCGCCCAGCCATAAAGCGGCTGACTGCGCGATTGCCGGCGGCGCGCTGGAGGGCCAGGACGTGGGCCGGATTCGGGTGCCCGTCGGCTGATAAAGAAGCCAGCTGCTCGTAGGCGGAGATCGGACCAATTTCGGCGGCCGCGACCATAGGTTCGGCGCTTTTCGGCGCCGATACCACGGGCGGGCTCTGTTTTTTGGCCGCCACCCGGCTGCTTCCGGGTTGATCCATCGGTCACTCCTCTTGGGCCGATCCCCACGCGCAACCATGTGCTCGCGTCGGAATCCGAACGAATCGTTACAGTTTACCGCCCGAATCCGGCGCGTCAAGGGACATCAAATCGCGCTGCCAGGTTGCGCCACATGCAGGGATCAAAACGCTCTCGACAGAACGGCTTTTTTCGGGAGCGATATCCCCCGCCCCGTCGTACGCCGGGACGGGGGATATCGCTCCCGAAAGTGCTGATAGCGCTACTAGACGGGGGTTGCGGTCGGTGTTGGCGTCGGGGTCGGCGTATTCGTCGGGGCTTGCGTCGGCGTCGACGTGTTCGTCGGCGTTTGGGTTGGGGTATTCGTGGGCGTGTTGGTCGCTGCCGGCGTTGGCGTATTGGTCGGCGTTTGGGTTGGCGTGCGAGTAGGCGTGCTCGTCGGCGTCGCGGTCGGCGTCGGCGTCGGAGTGGCGGGGGGCGGAACCGTGAACACCGCTGAAGCGCTATTGGGCACCACAACCACTTCGGGATGGCTCGCCGAGGCCGTGGCCGTATTCGTGAAGATGCCCGACACCGTGCCTGACACCTGCGCCGTCAAGGTGATCAACCCGGACTCACCGGCGGAGAGCGCACCAAGCCCGCAGGCGACGACGGCGCCCACGGAACACACCGGGGTGTCCACCGCCGAGGCGGTCACCGTGACGAATGTCAGGCCAGAGGGCAAAGCATCAACAACGAGCACGCCGGTAAGCGTCACGGCCGATGATGTATTGGTCACATGAATCGTGTAGGTGATCACGTCATTCGGATTGGCGATAGCCTTGCTCGCGAACTTCGAGATGGCCATCTGAGTGACCGAAATCACGCGCCGGACCACCGCCGGCTGGCTGGACGTCGTCGGCGGGACCGCCGAGAAGGCGGAAGCGATGCCGCCGTAGCTGGCTGGCGCAGCCGTGACGGTGACCGGCAGGAGCACCATCACCGACGCGCCGGATGGCATCGTCCCGAGCGCGCAAGTCAGGACAGAGCCCGCCACCGGCAGGCAGCCTCCTACCCCGGTCGCCACGCCATAGATCAGATTCGGATCGGAGACCAGGCCGAGGGTCATGACCGCGCCCGAGGCCACGGACGGGCCGGTGTTCGTCACCCGCACGGTATAGGTCATGATCCCGCCTGGGGGCGCGAGCGGCGGCGCCAGAAGTGAAACCGTCAGCGGCGCGCTAACCAGGATTTGCATAACGGAAACAAGCGTATTATTGTCCGGAATGGGGTCCAGCGCCCCAACCTTGAAGACCGTCACCGTGTTCTGAAGCGTGCCGGTGAGGCCCGCCCCGACAGTGAACGTCACCACGACGGGAGCGCCCGCGCCGGAATTCACGGTCACTCCATTGCAGGTGAGTATCGGCGCGGCGTACGAGCAGCCGGATGGCGACTGGCCCAACACCGTTATGCCGGCCGGGAGCGTCGCGGTCAAACTTACGGTCAAGGCGGTCGCGGGCGAGTTGTTGCGCCGGTAGAAGGTCCAGACTCCCTGCGCGCCCGCGGCGAGGGGAGCGCTCGGATCCTGTTGCGCTTCAAGCTCATACGCATTCAACGCCACATATGCGGCGGACAGATTGTCGCTCTTGTCCGGGTCGAGGCCGTTCCCGAACGCCGCCGCTGTATTTGTGTACCAGACGCTTGCGGTGCTGGTCACCTTGCCCGTCACGGTCACCCAGACAGTGCCATTCGGCGCAATGTTGCCTACCTCGCACGTGACAACCTGGACAGGTGTCACCGCGCAGGAGCTGATCCGTTTCCTAAATTGAGACGCGCTCGGTTTCTTGCCTCCAGTCGTGTAGAGATCGAGACCGACCGGCATCGTATCGGTCACGATGACATTCGACGACGCCTGTGCGCTCGAATTGGTGATCAAGATCGTATAGACGACGTCATCGTTGTTATAGGCGACAAGGCCACTGCCGAATTTTGTCACTTTTAGATTCGCCGTCGATTGAAGCAAGGCGTCCGTTGCAGGCGCGAGTATCGTCGTTGGTGGCGCGGCGGAGTAGGCCGAGGCTGTCGTGGTGTAAGCCTGAGAATCGATCGCATCGACCGTGGCCGTCATCAGAACGCTGAATCCCTGGTCGGGCCCGAGCGCGCCCAGAGTGCAAGTGAATACGCTCGCCACAAGCGGCGAGCAACTCGCGCCACCACTGGCCTGCGGCGCGCCAAACCCGAAGTCGGACGTGTTCGGCATCGCCTGGACGAGCACGACATTTGACGCCAGCGATGGCCCGTCATTTGTCACCCAGGTCGTGTAGGTGATCGGTCTCCCGACGAGCAGCGCCGGCTGGACATCCAGGCTGACTGTGAGCGGCGCGCCCACGGCCACGACCGCTGTCCGGGTGAGGGTGTTGTTGCCCGGGGTATCGTCTTGCCCGCTCGTGCTCACGGTAAAGACGTCGGTGAAGATCCCGCTGGCGCTGGCGCTGACCGTAAAGCTTAGCGTGGCCGTAAACGAGGCGCCAGCCGCAAGGGCGGGCAGCTCGCACACCAGCCTGTTATTCGGATCGGGCGTGTAGGCGCAGCTCGCTCCGGCGTTTCCGTTTGCGCTAAAGGCCGAAATGATGGCCGTGTTTGTGATGTCCGCCGGCACTACGGCGCTCAAGGTCACATTTGGCGCCGTCAGCGGCGACGCGTTGAAGATCGCAAAGGTATAGCTGGCGGGCCGACCGGCCGTTAGCGCCGGGGTGAACGTCGGGCGGGCCTGCAAATCGATCGTGTTCAGGGTGAGTGTTATCGAAGCGCTCGCGGGAACGCCGCTCGGGACTGGGTTTGTTGCCGTCAGCACAGTCGCGGTGTTGACATGGAGCAACGCAGTGTCGGTGACAACTTCGGCTCCGATGGTGATCATGGCCGTGCTATTGGGCGGCATCAACGGGATCAGGCAGGTCACCGCCGGCGTTCCACAACTGCCCATACTCCAAAGGATGTCCCGGGGGCTGAGAACGTTCGTGTCGAGAAGATCGATCAGCGTGACGGAGTACACCGCCGAAGGACCGGAGTTGGTCACCAACAGGGTGTAGGTCACCCGGTCACCGGAATATGCGATCGCTGTATTGGCATATTTCGTAATGCTGAGCGCGGCGCTCGCGTTCAGGAGCGTCTCGATCGAAGCTGTGTCGTTTTCTGGATTCAGGTCGCGGGGCGTAACAACGGTGACCGTCGCCGTCAGGACTGAGCGCAGGCTCGCATCAATTCTGACCAGGGCCGTGTAGATCCGGGTATTGCCCACATCGATTGGCAACACACTCCAGCCCAGGTTGCCGCCGGATGAATAGGTCTGACCTGGTGTCAAGGACAGAAGCGTGACGGATGGGCTGAGCGAGGCGGACAGGGTCCCGGTCTGGCTTCGGTTCGGTCCAAGCGCGGTGACACTGAAGGTGTAGACCGCGGTCTGACCAGCCACGGCGGGTTCGGGCGCGACCGCGATCCCGGCCTGGCTGTCGGCGGCGCTGATGAAGACGCTCAATGGCACCGCGTTATCGGCGGGATTGGTATCCGAGAGCGGGGCCGTGGCCGTGTAGTAGCCCACAACGGTCTCAGTTGTTGTGATCAGAAGCGTGTATCGCGCCGTCAAGGTCACGACCTGGTTCACCGCCATGAGGTTGCCGAGCGTGCATGTCATTGCCGTTGCGTTGGAGGGACCGCACGCGCCTTGAGAAATCGCGATGCCGATGTTGCTCGTCAGGGTCGAGATTCCATCAGGAGGCTGAATCTGGATGCCCGCGCCATTCACCGCATATTTACCCACGTTCTGGATGCTCACGGTCTGCGTGAAGACATCACCCGGATTGGGTCCAGATGGCGTTGTGGCGCCCGTCACCTTTAGGTCAGTGTTCTTGCAGTCGCCATACTTCACGGTTGAGGCGGACAGGCCGCTCGCGGATTGCGGGGAACCAAAAACGATATTTTGGCCGTTGTAGCTGAACCGCGGATGCCCGCTTTCCGACGCATAGTCGACAAACGTCGGCGCGCCGCCGCCGTCCACTGTGACCGCGAGATACAAGGACGACACCGTCCCCGACGTGGACACAAATGCGACAAGACTCCCGTTCTGGTCCAGCGCCGGCTGGGTGTTCGCTGCTGAAAATAACCCGGTCGTTGTCATGAAAGTTACCTGACGAAGGGTTTGCGTTGCGGATAGAACATCTCTCGCCACCCAAATCTGGGTCCTGTCCGTCGCTGCCGAACCGATATCCGACGACCACGCGACGACAGAGCCATCCGCGCTGATGGCGATCTGCCCGCTGGTCTGGCTCGAGAACGTTTGCAGCAGGGTGATGTCAGGCACGCCGCTAAAACCAATCTTGGCGACCGAAACACTCGCCACGTCGCTGCCGGGACTATTGGAATTCGTCGCGAACGCAATTCGCGAACCATCCTCGGAAATGGCCGGGAAATCACTGGTGAAATCAGCCGTCGTCGAAGTCACCTGAACAAACGTGATCGAGGCGCCGTCGATCTTTGCCCGGAAAATCTCCGTGTTTCCATCGGGATTACCGCCAGTGTAGTTCTGGTCGGATGCAAATGCAATGTAGTAGACGGCAAATGTGTCCGATATTGCCGGAGAATTGATGGACGGCCATGTGTTGACCCCCGTCGCCGTCGATGATGTCACCTGGGTCAAAGCGATGTCCGCCTCAGCATTTCCGGACAATCCGGAGAGGTCGGCAAGAAAGAGCTCAAAACTGCCATCCGTGTTTTTGCCGGGCGCCAGATCCCGGTCCGAGAAAAAGGCAATCCGTTTGCCATCCCCGCTGATCGCGGGGCCGAGGTTGAAGCCGCCAAGCACGGTTCCTCGCGAGTTCGTCACCTGGCGCGTTCGGGTGAACACGCCGTTGGTCCCGAGCTGGACGAAAATCTCGACATTGCCATCCACGTTGGCTGTCCCCGCAAAGTCGTCGCTGGTTGACCAGAAAGCAACCCGGGCGCCATCGCCGCTCACGGAAGGTTGGGCGCTAACCCCTAGATTGGCCGGGATTGGGTAGATGGCGCAGATGGTCGGCGTATCGGCCTCGACCGCGCGCAGACCAAGCGCGGCCTGAACCAGGCCCAGCACGCACATCAGAAGAATAAGGCGCGCCCACAACACGCGTCGGAGTTTGATCACGGCTTTACCTCCAGCGCGGGATTCGATTCACACGGGGGGCTGAAGAAGGACACCCGGCTGGGAGGCGATTCGCCCGAATTGGTCAGCATCGTAACGAGGTATTCAAAGCCGCACGCCGCATTCGCGTCACGAATCTGCAGCGTTTGGGGCGAGACTTCAGCCAATATCGCAAACGGAGCGCGGGACCCCTGCGCGCGCCGATAGACTCGATAGCCTTTCAGCAACGCTGGCGCGATCGCCGCGTCCCAGGACAGTTGGGTTCCGCCCTCGGCGACCTTGCCGGTCAGCCGATCGACCTGGAATGCCGGACCGCGAATCGACGCAGACGCTGCGGGAGGATCCGCCGATCGCACCAGGGCAGCCACTGCATCTCGCTGTATGCGCGGAAGATACAGGGTGTACGTTGGGGGAGTCCCCACCGTAACGCGGGTCGACGCGTATGCGGGCCGCGAAACAGGACATGGATCGGTGATGACCGTCATGCGCACCGTATATTTTCTATCGGGCAGAAAGGTGTGATACGCAAACTGCCCATACGCCGTGGCGCCATCGCCAAAGTCCCAACTGAAAGCGGTATTGCCAGATGCCGCCGCCACAAAACCTTCGAAACGAACCGGAATCGACAAGCCGATCGTCGGGGTTGGTGAAACGGTAAAACTCGGTCCTGACGGCCAGATACAGGTGAGCGCGCGGACCTGAAATGGCGGGCTGATCGCCAGGCTTGCCCCCCGATCAACTGGTCCAATAGTAGATTCGGGCACGATCCGGATGCGCAGGCGTGCGTTGTCACTGACGGCCTTGTCCTTGCCCGCGTCCCATATCAGGGTGCCGAGTGTGCCGGTAATGGTCGTCGTGGTGATCGGCAGCGGCGATGAAAGAGTCAGTGACGCGCGCATCCAGTTCGCGCCGCCATCCGGCGAATACTCAAGCACCGTGCTGACGACACTCCGGCCGTATGGCGCCGGCATGGCGCTCCTGGCCAGCGGATTCTTTCCGTTGTTGGGGTCGAATACCTTGTAGGTGACCGTCACATTCGACGAGCCCGGGGCAGCCAGCAACTCCGAAGTTGAAAAGAGATAGGCATCGTGCGTTGCGCCAGGCCGCTTCAAATAGGCGTAGGCGGGATTGATCGGCAGCGTCTGGCTCAGTATGAAATTGGCGCCAAGATGGGCGGCAGCAACCGTGGTATTGAAATACACCCCGTTTGAGTCGCTGCCCAACTGGCTGGCCGCCAGATCAAGATAGCCGTCGCCATTGAAATCGCCCCAGGCCACGCCCGTAAAGGCGTACTTCTCGTTGGAGCTCCACACCCAGACCAGGGCCGGCGCGCCGGGCACGCTGGCCACGTTCGCAAATACCTGCAAGGTCCCTGTCATGTTCGAAAGCGCCAGCTCGGGGTAACCGTCATTATTCCAATCGCCCCACGCAATACCAGTCGTCCGCCGCGTCGTTGGCGAGTTCCAGGCCGGAGATGATCCAAACGAGCCCTGCGCATTCTCGAACACCACGCTGGGGGCGCCGTCATTGCCGATGGCGAGATCGGGATAACCGTCACCATTGAAGTCGGCTGCCGAAATCGAGGTGGCCGGATAAGACGGAGATTCCCACGCCAGCGCGAAGGTGCCATCACCCTGGTTGTGATACAACTGGGTTGGCCCGTCAAAATTCGCGACCGCAAAATCTAGGTAGTAGTCGCGATCGTAGTCAAGCCAGACGATCCCCCGCGGGTTCACGGTGACCAGCGTCGACGTCCATGCCGGTGTCGCGCTGAGCGCGGTGCCCGTGTTCCGGTACAGCACGATCTTGCCGCCCTTGCTGGCGTCCAACAGGTCGAGCTTCCCATCGCCTGTGCCGTCGCCCAGGGCGAGCACGTGATACGGTTTGGACGAGGTGGGGCTGTTGAATATGGACAAGCCATTGAAGTAGAGTCGAGCGTCGCTCAGCGTCCCGACGGCGATCTCAAGTTTGTGGTCTCCGGTCACATCCCCAACGCTGACGGAGTGGGGTCCCGCGCCGGTGTTGATAGTGGTGCCGGCCGAAAATGTGCCGGCACTGTTGTAACGCACCGCGACCTTGGAATCGGCCGTGCCGGCGCCCCCAAACACAAGGTCCAAATTGCCGTCCCCATCAACGTCGCCTGCCGCCACGCTGCCGGATTTGAGCGAGTTCGCGATCGGAATCATTTCATCCGGGAACCGTGGTGTGACCGATCCGAACGTCCGCGAGGCGCGATCACGGTTGGTCAAGCCAATCGACAGGTCGTTGGCTAAATTGAGCCTGGCAGCCCGGGCGCTCCATACCTGTCCGGCGTTCAGCGGCAATTTGATCGCGTCGACGAGCTTGAATGCGCCCGCCGTAAATCGATATGCCCGAGGCGCCGAATCGGCGACGATCAGATCAAGGTTGCCGTCGCCGGTGATATCCGCCCAGTCCACCGCCAGGGGGGTGTTGAACACACTGGTTCGAATGACCGTGAAACTGTCGAAACTATTGTCGCCCTTGTTGTGGTAAACCCGGGCCTGGCGTTGCAGCGGCAGCGCCATTGCGATGTCAAGGTTGCCGTCGTGGTCATAGTCGCCAACCGAAAAGTTGTAGGGCGGGAAATCGAGATCGTTGGCGATACGGATAAGATTGTCGCAACAGACAACCCCCGCACCTGTATTCAGCAATACAAACGCCCGGTCTGGAAACTTCGTCATGACCAGGTCGGGCCTCCCATCACGGTTGAAGTCGCCAGCCGCCAGCGCGGATGCGGTCTGGCCCGTGATGACGCAGGCCGGGTTGGTCTCGGTAAAGGCGCCCCCGCCCATATTCGCATATACATTCACCGTGCAGGCGACGTTGTTCGATCCATTGATGGCGTTCACGCTGCCGACGATGTCCAGGCGCCCGTCCATGTTGAAGTCCGCGATGGCAAGGCGGGCCAACTGCAGCGCGGACGTGAACTGGCCGACCTGATTCAGCGCGCCACCCGACGGCGAATAGATGTAATTCAGGCCAGGCGTGTTGGACGTGCCGTCCACGCTGTCGCCGACGACAATCAACTGCAACGTCCGGTCTCCGCGCACATCGGCCCACCTCACGCCAAGCGCCTTGCGGAGTAGAGGATCGCTGGCATATGGCTGCAATTGGCCGTTTTCATTCCGATATACGCTTACCCCGGATGGCGCGCCCAGCGCCAGATCGAGAAAGCCATCCCGGTCAAAGTCACCCCAGTCCATCGTGATATTGCCCCCGATGTCCTGCGACAGCCAGTCCGCGGCCGGCGCGACTGCAACGTTTCCCGCCTGCGGATAGCGGACCTGGACTGTTGAGGTGGCGCTCGCGTTGCCGATGCCAATTTCGCCGTTCATCGTATAGACAGCGCTGATCTGGTTGAGGATTTGCTTGCCACTCCGC
>JBDSIP010000190.1:0-4216 GCA_039917915.1 Thermoflexales bacterium | reverse complement strand
GCGCAATTACGGCGCTCGGCCTTGATGTCCCCACGACCTGGGCGGGCCTCGTGGCGGGCAAAAGCGGGATTGGACCCATTACCCAGTTTGACGCGAGCGACCTGCCGGTGCGAATTGCCGGCGAGGTCAAGGGGTTTGATCCGCTCAAGTACAGCGAGCCCAAAGATGCCCGCCGCATGGCTCGGGTGTCTCACTTTGCCGTTGCCGCCGCGCAGGAGGCGATGAACGACTCGGGACTGCAGATCGGCAAGGATGTCCGGTCGGATCGCGTTGGCGTTGTGATGGGCACCGCGCTGGGCGGGTTCGAGATGTCGCACTCCGGCATGCAGGAACTTCACTCGCTGGGCTACAGGCGGGTGAACCCGTTCGCCTTGCCGGCCGCGTTGCCCAACGCGCCCGGTCACCACATCAGCACCCGCTTTGGCGCCAAAGGCCCGCTCAGCACGGTGGTGGCTGCGTGCGCCTCAGGCACCCAGTCGATTGGCGATGCCGCCGAGATGATCCGGCGCGGGAAGATGGACGCCGCATTCGCCGGCGGCGTGGAAGCCACGGTCATCGACGGCGCCATCGCCGCGTTTTCTCTCATGCGAGTGCTCAGCACAAAACACAATGATGATCCAGGGCGGGCGGGTCGGCCTTTCGATGCCACCCGCGACGGATTCTGCTTCGCGGAGGGTTGCGTCGTGCTGATGCTCGAGGATTACGACCGCGCCCGCGCCCGCGGGGCGAAAATCTACGCCGAGTTCCTGGGCATGGGGGTGTCGTCGGACGCCCATCACATCGCCATTCCCGATCCGGACGGCGCAGGTGTGATCCGGGCGATGACCTGGGCGCTGGACGACGCCCACCTGCGGCCGCACGAGATCGACTACATCAACGCCCACGGCTCTGGCACTGTCGCCGGCGATCCGATCGAGACAATGGCCATCAAGACCGTGTTGGGCGAACACGCCTACTCCGTAGCGGTGAGCAGCACCAAGAGCATGGTGGGACACGCCATGGGCGCGTCTGGCAGCATCGAGGCGTTGAGCACGCTTCTGACGATGCGCAACTCCATCATCCCGCCCACCATCAACCTGAATACGCCGGATCCCGAGTGCGACCTGGACTACGTCCCGAACGTCGCGCGCAAGGCCGACGTCAATATTGCGCTGTCCAACTCGATCGGGTTGGGCGGACAGAACGCGACAATCGCGTTCGGGAAGGTCTGACACTGCATGCGTATTTCCGCCGACGACGCCAAAATCAAACGCAACGCGCTCATCTCACGGGCCATCATCATCGGGTCGCTGGTGGTGATCGGCGCCCTGTTCGTTCTCTCGCTGCCTGGCACGAATTTCCTCACCCGCGATCCCGACACATTTCAGATCATCTACATCGGCATGATCGCATTGATGGTCATCGTCTTCTTTGTGTCGCGGGTCGGGCTGGTTTACGCCAACCGCTACCTTTCGCCGTTTCGGCCCGAGCGTGTGTTGCGCGAGGGATTGAAAGGCCTCGACCGCAAATTCGCGCTCATGATTTTCCGCAAGCCAGTGGATTACTATTTGCTCGATCCGGGCGGCATCACCGTCTTCATTTGCCGCGGTCAGCGCGGCCTGGCCACCTACAAGGCAGGGAAATGGAAGCGCTCTGGTGGCGGTCTATCGGCCTTTTTTGCGAGTGAGGAGCCTCTCGGTGATCCATTCGCGGACGCAACCGAGGCAATGACCAAAGTCAGCGCGGTCCTGGCAGAGAAGGCGCCCTCGCTCAAGGTTCCGATTCAGGCCGTGGTCGTATTCACGCATGCGGAGGCCAAACTGGATATTGAGCCGTCCCCCATCGCGGTCATGCGCCCGGGCGAACTCAAGGACTACATGCGAGGCGCCGGCAAGCGCCGTGACCTGCCCACGTCCGTTCAGCGCCTTGCGCGGGCCGCCCTGGACGCGCCCGAGATTCCCGCGGCCGAGCAGTCTTGACACTGTGATAGCGGGCTGTTCTTGCCGATGATCAGAACGCGTCTCCCGAAGGGCTGTTTTCGGAGGGGATGCCCCCGGTGAAACCGGGGCGAATCCCTCCGAATATGCGTTTTCTTGGGAACGTTAGAGCGTTTCGACACTGGAGTTAAAAATGGAAAGCAGAGTGGCGCTCGTAACCGGGGCCGGGAGCGGCATTGGTCGCGCGGTTTCATTGGCGTTGATGCAAGGCGGCTGGCGCGTCGTGCTGGCCGGGCGTCGCGAGGACGCGCTCACGCGAACAATTACCGAGTCCGGCGCGGCCGCTGCCCAAGCTTTGGCCGTCCCTACCGATCTGCGGGATCCGGCCGGTATTTCGACCCTGTTCAAGCGGACGCGCGAAACCTTTGGCCGCCTCGATCTCCTCTTCAATAACGCCGGGATCAGCTCACCGGGTCGCTTGGAGGATATCAGCCTCGAACAGTGGAAATCCGTCGTCGACACAAATCTCACAGCGGCGTTCCTGTGTACCCAGGAGGCCTTCAAGATCATGAAGGCCCAGACGCCGCGTGGCGGGCGGATCATCAACAATGGATCGGTGTCGGCTTATACGCCCCGGCCAGATTCTGCGCCATACACCGCCACGAAGCACGCCATCACGGGATTAACAAAATCCACCTCCCTTGACGGGCGCAAATATGATATCGCCTGCGGCCAGATTGACATTGGGAATGCCCTGACGGACATGGCCGCACGCATGACCCGCGGGGTTGCCCAGGCAAACGGCGAAATCGCCATCGAGCCAGTCATGGATCCCGAGCATGTTGCCCGGGCAGTGCTGAATATGGCCAATCTGCCTCTGGACACAAACGTCCTCTTCATGACCATTATGGCGACCAAAATGCCGTATGTCGGACGGGGATAGGCTCGCGGCAGGGCGCAGCATCTCAACCACGTCGCCCCAGGCGCTCTGGCGCGGCGTAGCTTCCCTGACCCTGCTGCGGTTTGCGGGTGACACGGCCGTGCGCGCGCCGGTCCCGTTCGTCATCTTTATCGCGGCGTCGTATGGCGCGCTTCCTGAAAGCGCGGGCTGGTTTGCCGTTGCGCTTGGGCTGTCCGGCCTTGTCTCGCCCCTGGTGAGCGTCATCGAGCGCCGCGTGGGCGCGCGCCAATCCATCCTGATTTCGACCGCCATCTTTGCCGGGGGCTGCTTTGCCCTGGCATTTGCGCCAACCTTTCCGGTTGCCCTGGCATTATGCGTTGTGCTTAGTCTTGGCCGCAGCTTGATCGGCCCGCAGGCCCAGGCCTATGTCGCGGACACGGTTCCCTTTGCGCGGCGCGGGGCCGTCCTTGGCGTGCTTGAACTCGCCTGGGCGCTGGCCTGGATCATAGGCGTGCCGGCCTTCGGTTTTCTCATCCAGCGCGCCGCGTGGTGGGTGCCATTCTCAGTCATCGGGGTGATCAGTATGATCGGCACGTGGGCGACGCTTCGCTTTGCAATCACCCGCGACCATGCCCGCGCGATTGCGGCAGGTTCCGCCCCGGGCGGCCTCGCCAACGTATTGCGCCACGGTCAGGCCCGCCGGGTGCTGCTCTTCGGCTTTGCGTTGATGATTCCCATCAACCTGACCGTTGTGGTCTACGCCCCCCACCTTGTGGCTCGGTTCGGTCTGACGGCCGAGCAATTGGGTCTCATCTCGATCGTGCTTGGCGTGGCCGATGTCGTGGCAGAGGCATTGATCATCTTCGCGCTTGACCGCATCGGCAAGAAGCGCTCGGTAATGCTGGGCCTCGCCGTGATGGGCGGCGGGTTGATCGGATTCCTAATGGGCGGTGAGAACCTGGTGGCCGCCATGGCCTCGCTCTTCCTGGTGTTTCTCGGTTTCGAGTACGCGGTGGTATCGAACTTGCCCGTAGCCAGCGAGGTGTTGCCCATGGCTCGCACCGCGATGATGGGCAGTTTGAATGGGGTCAACGCGCTGGGGCGCACCGTTGCTGCGTTGGCTGCAATCCCTTTGTATGCGGCCATTGGGTTGGGTGGCGTCCTGGCGATCAGCCTGGCTTCCCTGGCCATCGCCGCACTCGCCTTCTGGACCGTACGGCTGGACGAGAAGCCTCGCAGAATCCCCGTCGAGGCTGCTGACTAGAAGTTGTCTCAAAATGAGGGGCGAGATCACGATCCCCGCGTTTCGCGCGGGGATCGTGATCTCGCCTCGAACTGCAGGCTGGTCGGCAAGTTCTACGGCGGTTCCACCCGCATCAGGACCGGTCGGTCGGGGTTC
>JBDSIP010000189.1:0-3946 GCA_039917915.1 Thermoflexales bacterium | reverse complement strand
GCCTTGCTGGACCCGGTGTTTACCCGGACTGCCTACCAGAATCCCAAACGGATTGGCTATTCCGGAATGGTGGAACAGCAACGCTTGTTCAAGAAGCTGCGCCGATGACGACGACGCGCAAGGTCTCCAACGACATCCTCGACGCGGCCCGAGATCTTCAATCCTTTTGTCAGCTTCAGAAATGGCGCGCGTGCTTCATCGGCGGTGTTGCTGTACAACGCTGGGGCGAGCCGCGCTTCACTCAGGATGCCGATATCACGCTGCTCACCGGGTTTGGCGCCGAAAGCGGGTTCATCGAGAAAATTCTGAGTGGTTTTCAGCCGCGCATCCCGAATGCGGCTGGCTTCGCTGCCCGGAACAGGGTGCTCCTCCTGAGACATCCCAATGGGATCAGCCTCGATGTCGGCCTGGGCGGGTTGCCATTCGAAGAGCATTCAGTTGAGCGGGCCAGTGCCTTTGACTATTCTTCCAAGCATAGACTCGTTACGTGCAGCGCGGAGGACCTGATCGTGCACAAGGCGTTCGCTGGACGCCCACAAGACTGGCTGGATGTCGAGACGATTCTCATGCGTCAAAACAAGAAACTGGACTTGAAGCTTGTTTGGGAAGAGCTTTCCCCGCTGGCGGAAGCAAAGGACGAGCAGGAAATTCTCGACAGGCTGCGGAGTCTGGTGACTGTCACCATTGGGGCACGGTTTGCCCCACGCAAGTCGCGGCAGGCTTGAAGGACGTTGCGACCAACCCATGCGAGAAACCCTCAAACGCCTCGCGCGCTTCACCGCCGGATACAGCCTCAGCGCCCTGATCGGCCCGCTCTTCACCCTGATTCTGACCCCGCTTTACACGCGAGCTCTGGATCCGGCCGACTATGGCGTCGTCGACGTGCTGATGACCCTCTCGGCCCTGCTGGTGGCGATCTCGATGCTGGGCATGGATCAGGCGCTCAGCGCCCACTTTTTCGACAAGGCAGATCCTGCCGAGGCCGATGCCTGGCGGCGCAATCTCACGTCGACCGCCCTGATGGTGGTCACGGGTGTGGCGATCGTTGCCGCATTAGGGCTGGCCCTCTTCGCCGAACCCCTGGCAGCCCAGCTCTTTCACGATCCGGCCCGGCGGGTGACCGTGCTTCTGGTCGCTGTCAACGTGGCCTTTTTGCCGGTCTATAACCTGACGATTCATGCCCTGCGCCTGCGCATGCAGATCGCCCGGGCGAACGCGGTCAGCCTGACCTATCTGTTTAGCCTGGTGGGCAGCGCCGTCATCCTGGTCCTGGGATTGCGGTTGCGCGCAACTGGAATCGTCGCCGCAAACGCCATCGCAAGCGTCGCTGCGAGCGCCGTGGGGTTGATTCTGGTGGCCCGCCCTCTGTTCGGCCGGCCGTCGTTCGCGCTGGCCCGCTCGCTGCTGGGGGTCGGGATTGGCGTATTGCCGGGCGCGCTCGGGATGCTGGTCTTCACGAACATTGACCGGCCGCTGTTGACCCAGTATGTCAGCCCGGCGGATGTCGGCGTGTACGCCATTGCCAACAAGTTGGCCAGCATGGCGTTTGTGGGCATGAGCCCGATCCTGGCCGCCTGGTGGCCGCTGGCGCTTGAGATGGCGGGCCGACCGGACGCGCCCCGCCAGTTCGCCCGCTTCTTTGAGTATTTCATCTGTCTGGGTTTCATGCTTGCGTTGGGAATCGGGCTATTCGCGCCTGAAATACTCCGCATCTTCGCCCGCGAGGCATATGTGCCCGCGGCGCCGTATGCCCTGGCCCTGCTGGCCTACAACGGCCCGATTGGCCTGGCGTTCGTCTTCTTCCAGGTCGGTTTGGTCGCCCGAAAACGGACGGGGTTGACGAGTCTTGCCTTTCTTGTATCGGCTTCAACCAACATTGGGCTCAATCTGCTTCTGATGCCGCGCTTCGGGGTGTGGGCGGCGGTTGCGGCGACCCTGGCCGCGGGCATCATCCAAACCTTGCTGTTGTTCCGTTTTGCGCAGGCCGTGTATCCGGTTCAGTACCGCTGGCTGCGCGTGCTGGCGCTTTTTTTCGGATATGGCGTGATTGTGGCGGTCTTTCTCGCCCAGCCCCTGCCGTGGGCATTCTGGGGGAGGGCGCTCGCGCTCCTGTTGATGGTGGCGCTCATTTTCGCGGTGGGTGTCGTGACGCCGGGGCAGACGGTTGAAGCCGGCCGGAGTCTAGTCGCCCTCGGCCGGCGGATCGCGCCAAAGGGCGCCCGAGGCCGGACGTGAACGATCCGGACGGCGGTCCCGTCCGGCCCGCGACTCAAGATCTGGCGACTGGAGATGGAATCATGAGGATGGCAAGACAACTTGCGCGCCGGCTTGGGCGGGCTGCGGCCCAGCGCGCGCCGTGGCTGCGCTCAATCAGCGGCCGGTTTGGGCTCGGGCGGGCGCTGGCCCCGACTGGAACTCGCGAACGGCTCACGCTGGACGGCGATATCACGATCGAGCTGGACCTCAGCGTCCCGATCTTCCGCTACATATTCTTCCACTATGATCCGGCCAACATTGCCGACATCACCATCATCGCCGCTCTGGCGGCCCCGGATCGCGCCTTTGTCGACGTCGGCGCGCAGATCGGCGAATTGGGATTGATTGGCGCGAAATACGCCGCCCACGCTTACCTGTTTGAGCCGAACAGCGCCAGCTTTGCGCGCCTGGAGCGAAACCTGGCGCTCAACCAGGCTCTGGCGGGAAAGATCACCGCCCGCCAAATCGCGATCTCGAGCGAGTCGGGAGTGCGCACCCTTTACACGCCGGCCTCAAATCCGGGCATCGCGTCGTTCCACGCGATGGCCGATGACGTAGAGGCCGAAGCAGTCCGCACCGAGACGCTTGATTCTGCGGTGCCAACCGGCGCCCTCATCGGATTCGTCAAGATCGATGTTGAAGGCGCCGAATTGGACGTGCTCGCGGGCGCGGATCGAATCCTCTCGCGCGACCGGCCCTGGGTACACATCGAACTGGTGGAGGAAAACCAGCGCGCGTTTGACCGGACATGCGCGGACGTTGTGACCTGGATGGAAGCCCGCAAGTATGTCGGATTCGTGATCGAGGGTACTCGGCGGGCGCCCCGGCTTTCGCCCGTCGCAGGTCGGCCATCAGCGCCGGGCGAGATTCTGAACGCTCTTTTCGCGCCCCGCGAAAGGGTGGCCGAACTCGCCCGATGGCGGGTCTAAACCGGGGGAATCCCCACCTTAATCCGGCGTGTTTGGCCGGCCCGGCATTGAGTCGAGATCGCGCTCATACGGCGTCGTCATGGCCGTCCGACCCGCAAGCAAGCCGGCAATGACGTCGTTCCACGAGCGGGCCACCCTTTCGAGCGAAAAGAACTCCGCCCGCGCCTTGGGCCGCGCGTCCCAATCGGACCGCGACGCCTTTGCCAGCGCGGACGCAAAAGCATCCCGGTCGGTGACATCGACGACGAGCCCGGCATCGCCCAGAATCCAGCGGCGGACTCGATCATCGGTGGCCACTACGGGCCGGTTGCAGGCCATGGCTTCAATCATCACGATGCCAAACGGTTCGTTGATGGACGGCAGGCAGTAGACGTCCGCAAGACGGTACATCTCGCGCATTTCGGTTCTCGCGAGCACGCCCACATGCCGGAACCGGCGCGAACCGAGGCGCTGCTCCGCCATGGCCAACAGCGCGTTCCGTTCGGGCCCGTCGCCGGCCAGGACCAATGAGCCTTGGCCAAGTTCGGCCACGGCGTCGATCAGCAGGTGGATGCGTTTGAAACTCGCGAAAGCGGAGGCGCAGAAAAAGATGGGGCGGGGCAGATTGCGGAGCGCTTCATCGCTTACGTGGGCGGGGCCTGGCGTGAACGCACTGAAATCCACCCCAGGCGGAATCAGAAACGGGCGGGCGGCCGGCTCGCGCTGCCGAAGGAACGCCAGATCGATCGGGGAACTCACCACGATCCCGTGCGTCAACTGGC
>JBDSIP010000188.1:0-5855 GCA_039917915.1 Thermoflexales bacterium | reverse complement strand
CAGGGCGGCGGTCAGTTTGGCCTGCAGATCGCCAGATGCATCGTCCTTTGCCTTAACAGCGGCATCCAGCGCCACCGCATTGCGCCTGGCAACCTGAAACTCCTCGAGCTGCGCCTCAGAGCTGGTTCTATGTGAGTTGGCCTCGGCTTCTGCGGCTGCGCGGGCGGTCAGCGCGGCTTTCAAATCGGCCTGAAGCTGATTCCTCTCGCCTTCGAGGCCTGTGACGAGGGTGGCCGACGATGTCGCGGCAGCGCTGAATTTGGCGATGTCGGCCTGGAGTTTTGCCTTATCGGCCTCAAGGCTCTTGCTCTGGGCCGCGCCGGCGCCAGCCGCTGCACCGAGCTCGGCCGCTAATTTGGCGCCATTGCTCTTCTCGGTGGTTAGTTCGGCCTGCAGCCTGCCCATTTGGACCTTTAGTTCGGCAATCATGCCGTCCTTGGTCTGCGCATCGCTCTGGAAGGACATCTGGGAATTCTCGCCTGTATCAAGGTCGGCTCGAAGATTCCCAATCTGGGCTTTGAGATCCGCGTTCTCTTTGTCTCGCGCCGCGACCAGATCGAGACGTTGTTTGGCCTCAGTTTGGGCCTGGCTCAGCGTGGCGTTCAAGCTGGCCTTTTCGCTGGCGAGCGTTGCCATATGGGATTCGTACTCGGTGAGCTTTTTTGCCGCCTGTCCGCGCCGCCGGCGCCCGAGCACCAGGATGTCGATTGCAAGCATGATGAGCGCGCCGAGTATCAGCATCATCAGCCCCCAAATCCATAGTGGAACTGCGTTCCAGTTAAAGCCGAGATTCATTGTTTGCCTCCGGGAGATTCTTGTCGGAATATTCTGTCGAGGTAGTATGCAGCGTAATGATGTGATACCCGATCGCAAGACCGCGCACCTCATCGAATTTAGCACGGTGGACATGAATTGACAAGCGAGAATCCAATCGTTCGGTTCACGGCGGGCGGCCGGTGGGCGCGAGATGCCTGCTCGCCTATACTGTGAGCGTGTTTGTAAATGAGCGCATAAAACGGGCGACGCAGGCGATGTGCGGGCTGGCAATGGCGCTGAGCCTGGCCGGTTGCGGCCGCCTGCAGGCGCTTGTCGATCCGCCGACGCCGCGGCCCCCTGCACCAACCGACTTTGCGCCCGCGGTCACGCCGGACTCAATGCGGGTTGCCGAAGTCTTTGAAGCAACCGAGACACCCACGCCATTGCCGGCTATCGCAACCGAAGCGCCGCCCGGGCGTCCGCCATTGGCCGCTGGTCCGACTGATGTTTTGCCGGCGACGCTGGCCCCGACCCGCCCGCCATCCCCGACCCGGACGCCCCTGCCGGCGCCGACCTATGCGCCCCTCAAAACGGCCCTCCTGCGTGGTTTCCGTTTTGAGCAGCAGACATTCAACAACTGCGGGCCCGCCACGACGGCGATGCTTCTGTCGTACTTTGGCCGCAGCGAAAACCAAGCTCGGGTCGCAAGCGTCATGCGGCCAAACAAGGACGACAAGAATGTGTCGCCTGGCGAAATTGCGGACTATGCCGTGTCGCTGGGTTTTGGCGCCCGGGTCGTGATTGGGGCCGACCTGTCGATGTTGCGCGCGCTGCTCAGCAACGGCCTCCCGGTCATCGTCGAGAGCTGGTTCATCCCCAAGCCCAACGACGAGATGGGGCACTACTTGCTGCTGAAGGGCTACGAGGATGGTGTTTTTCTCTTCGATGACTCATTTCACGGCGAAAACCAGCGCGAGGATGCGCTTGCTTTTGACGCAATGTGGAAGGTCTTTAACCGGACCGTGATCGTCGTTTGGAAGGCGGAGCAGGCCGGATTGGCCCGGCGCCTGCTCGGCGCGCGGGCCGACGACCGGGCCATGCGGGATCTGGCCCTGGCCGCGGCCAGGGCCGATATCGACGCCAACCCGCAGGACAAGTTTGCCTGGTTCAACGCCGGTTCAACGCTCGTCCAGATGGGTGAGTTCAGCCGGGCCGCGCGGGCATTCGACACAGCCCGTGGGCTGCGTTTGCCGTGGCGAATGCTGTGGTATCAGTTCGGGCCGTATGAGGCCTATTTTGGCGCGCGCGAGTACGCCACCCTGATCCAGCTCGCGACCCAGACCCTGTCGATTACGAACGGGCTGGAGGAAAGCCACTTGTGGCGCGGGCGGGGCTACCAGGCGCAGGGGAAGACAGGTGATGCGCGAACAGAATTTGAAGCGGCACTGAAGGACAACGCAAACTTCGCTCCGGCACGAGACGCGCTCAAGGCGCTCGGCGGCTAAGCAGCATCAACTCCGGAAACGATATCCTCCGGCTTTGCCGGGGGATATCGTTTCCGGACAACAGGGCACGCACTACAATCGGGGCATGCTGACCGCATTTGTGATGATCGAAACTGACGCCGACATGGTGTCCACCGTCGCCCAGGCCGTTGCCAACTCGCCAAATGTGGCCGAAGTGTACAGCGTCACGGGTGATTTCAACGTGATTGCGATTGTGCGCGTGGCCGACCATGAGATGTTGGCCGAGGCGGTGCCCGATCAGATTTCCCGCATCGACGGGGTCCGGCGCACCCACACCATGCTCGCCTTCCGCAGCTTCAGCGCCAAAGATCTTGCCTGGGACGTTGGTACGGGCTAGCCTCGCTTGCGCAATTCCCGCACGATTCGACCGGTCCTGGCCGAGGATAACGCCCATGAATACACTTCCTGAGTCGGTTCAGGCGCTCGACGCCAGCGATCCGCTGGCCGCGTTTGGCGCCAGATTCTTTTTGCCTGAGGGCCTGATCTATCTCGATGGCAACTCGCTCGGCGCCCTCCCGCGCGACACGCCGGCCCGGCTGGCCCGCGCCGTTTCAGTGGAGTGGGGAAGGGATCTGATCCGGAGCTGGAACACCGCCGGATGGATGGACATGCCCACGCGGGTGGGCGACAAGATTGGCCGTTTGATCGGCGCCCGCCCCGGCGAGACGGTGTGCGCGGACTCAACGTCAATCAATGTGTTCAAGGCGCTGGCGGCGGCGCTTCAGCTCAACCCGGGCCGCCGGGTCATCTTGTCCGAGCCGGACAACTTCCCGACTGATCTGTACATGGCTCAGGGACTGACCGGCCTGCTGAATGACGGGCATCGCCTGGCCCTGAAGATTCCGGACGAGATTGAAGCGGCCCTGGATGGCGACACGGCGGTTCTGATGCTCACCCACGTCAACTATCGCACCGGGCGGATTCATGACATGGAAAGGCTAACGGCAAGAGCGCATGGGGTTGGCGCGCTCGTGATCTGGGATCTCGCCCACTCGGCCGGCGCGTTGCCGGTCGATCTGAACGCCGCCGGAGCGGACATGGCGGTCGGGTGCGGCTACAAGTATCTGAACGGCGGCCCGGGCGCGCCGGCCTTCATCATGGTCGCGGGCCGGCATCATGCGCGCTTCAGCCAACCCTTATCAGGCTGGTTGGGGCATGCCGATCCATTTGCGTTTTCGGCCGACTACCGGCCGGCGGCGGGGATCGGGCGGGCAATTTGCGGCACACCGGCGGTCCTGAACATGACCGCCCTGGAGTGCGGGTTGGATGTGATGCTCGAGGCCGACCTGGGCGTGATGCGGGCCAAATCCCTGGCGTTGACCGATCTTTTCATCGCCGAGGTGGAGGCGCGCTGCGCCGGTCAGGGACTCAGCCTGCTGACGCCTCGCGAGCACTCCCTGCGGGGGAGCCAGGTCAGTTTTGCGCACACGGAGGGATACGCCATTATGCAGGCCCTGATCGCGCGGGGAGTGATCGGCGACTTCCGCGCGCCGGATATCCTGCGCTTTGGCTTTACGCCGTTGTACACCCGACATGCCGACGCCTGGAAGGCGGCGCAGATTCTAGCCGATATCCTTTCGAAGCGGGCGTGGGACCGGCCCGAGTTCAATGCCCGCAAAATGGTGACCTGAAAAAAAGGTGACCTGACAGGTCGGCGCGCATGGCAGGTGACCTGTCAGGTCGGCGCGCACGCCAAGTGACCTGACAGGTCGGCCGTTATTTGAAGGCTTGGGCGGCCTTGACCGCCGCGTAGGCGTCGACGATTCCGGCCCCGAGCACGTTCGCGGTCGTGCCGCCGCAGGTGGGCGCCGTGGCGCCGGCCGGGCGCGCCGTTTCGCGCAAAATGCGCTCAGTAGCATCAATGTTGCCGATCAGCTTGGGCTGGGCAGACCACATCAGCACCACGACCCCGGCGATGTGGGGGCCTGCCATCGATGTGCCGCTTTCGGAGCCATAGGTGCCGCCGGGCAGGGTCGACAGCACGCCCACGCCAGGCGCCGCGATATCGGGCTTGATCCGCCCGCTGCCATCGACGCGCACCGGCCCGCGGCTGCTGAAATCGGCGATCTCGCCCCTGCTGTTGACCGCGGCGACGCTAAACGATGCGTCATAAAGCGCGATGGGATCCTTGATCGTTTCGCAACCCGGGCCCGCATTGCCCGCCGATGCGACGACAAAGACACCCGCCGCGCGCAGGGCGTTTACGGCGGGCTCCAGCGCCTGCGCATCGCAGCCTTCGAGCGGCGGACAGCCCCACGAGTTGTTGATCACGTGCGCGCCCAGCCTGGGATTGCCGTCCTTGAGCGGATCCCCGGCCCGCGGCCAGGGCGCGAGCATGAACTGCAGACAATCCAGATACAGGGCGGGGTTGGCGAGGTTTCGGGCTAGATTCACGCAGCCAAACCACTCGGCATCCGGCGCGACCCCGGTTGGCGCATTGCGGCCCGCGGCCCGCCCGACGATGCTGCCCAACGTATGAGTCCCATGCCCGCCGACGTCGACCGGGCTGGGCGAGTGATTCCATGGATCGAGCCAGTTGTAGTCGTCGCTCCCACCGCGCCCGCGATACCCGTCGCGCAACGCGGGGTGCGCCACGTCAACACCGCTGTCGGACTGGCCAACCACGATACCGGACCCGGTGATCCTGAGCTCGTTCCAGGCCCGCTCGGCGCCGATGCTGGTCAGGTTCCACTGCGGAATCAGCGGCGCCGGTTCGTCCCCAACCTCGGCGGGCGCGGATGCGGGAAGCGGACGCAGATGCGGGCTGTCAAGAACGCGAGCGACCTCCGGCTGCGCGAGCAGAAAAACCTTCAACGGCAGCCCGCCATCGACCTCGATGGCGTTGACCAGGTAATACGGGGTGTGGGCGATCCCGAGCTGCGTCAGCGTGCGCCGCAGCGGCGCCTGGGTCCGCTCGGCATGGACAGTCAGGGTGTCATAGACGGCTTTCATACGCGTGTCGCGGTCTACAATTGCGGTCGTTGGGCGCAAATCGGCCTGATCTTTGAGGATCACAAACAGCCGCTCGCCATACAGCCCGGGTTTACCGGCCAGGGCGTAGATCGAGAACATCCCAAGGGCGACCAAGGCCGCCAGCGCTATCGCGATCGGCAGGGTCGGCGGCGTCAGACGGCGCCGAGCGATGAGCACGAAAGTGCTCAAGGCCAACGCGCTCAGCGAGGCAGCCACGATCGCGGCCGGCATGAAACTCAGCACATCGTGCCCGCCCAGGAGCAGGGTCAGCTCATCTGGATCCACGAGCGCCAGCGGCAACGCGATCACAGGCCAGACAAACGCGGCCATCGCCCGGACGCCACCGAGCCGGTACAGCCCCGCGGCCGTCACCCCGATCGCCCACAGGGGCAGCATCAGCAGGATCTGGCCCCCATCGAATCCGGCCCCCGATCCGACCGCCATGAGGGCCACCCCGATCACGGCGCCCTCAAAGATTAGACTTCGCCCGGACACTGGAAGGCGCGCCGCCGCGGGCGCGTACAGCGTGCGGTCGATCCAGACGCTCGCCAGAAGCGCCACGAGGCCGCCCGCCACCAGCGCGAGGAGGGTCTCCAAGGC
>JBDSIP010000187.1:0-2791 GCA_039917915.1 Thermoflexales bacterium | reverse complement strand
ACTCGGCTGATGCGGATCTTGTCACCTATTTCAACCCGAACAGCTACGTGGCGAGCACCCTGACCTCCATCGTTGTGCCAAATTTGACCTCCACTCCCGTGCTGACGGCCGACTTCGGCTTCTGGGCGGTCGTGCCGGGCTCGATTGGCGACACCGTCTGCCGCGACGCCAACAGCGATGGGCTGTGCTCACCGGGCGAGGTCGGGGTGCCGGGTGTCGTCGTCTACCTGTACCGCGATACGAACGGCGACGGCTCGGGCGATGTCCTGATTGGGACCAGATCGACGAGCATCACGGGCACCTACACCTTTGGTAACCTGGGTCCGGGCGCCTACGTTGTGTCCGTCAATCGGGCCGACCCCGCCCTGCCAGCCGGATATGTCCTCAACACGCCCAATCTGGGCGTGACACTTGCGGCAGGCCAGAACGTGACAACCGCCGACTTCCCGGTTGCGCCACTGATCACGAAGCAGGCGAGCCGGGTCACCGCCAATTACAGCGACACCATCGTCTATACGATCACCCAGAACTATTCTGGCGACTCCGTGTTGGAAGCTGCGCGGGTAAGGGATGGTCTTCCGGCGGGAACCTCATTTGTAACCGCCAGCGCAGGGGCTGTGTTTGGGCCGTATACGCCTATCCCCCCTGTTCTGGGCTACGACGATCAAACGACGTTCTCGACTGGCGTTTCAGTGACGGTGGCGCCCACCGCGACCCGCCAGGGCAGCGTTGTGACTGTCACGATGCGCTTGACGTCGACGACGACGATCAGTAATGTCGTTCCGGTCTTGACCGCCGTTGGCGGAAACGCCACGTGCAGCGCGCCCGCGCCCAGTGGTCCGGTCACGGTGACGAATGCCGCGCCCGCGACATTTGTCTTTACCTGCACGGTGAGCAATATCAGCGAGTACATCTTCCTGGGCAACGCGGCAGGCTTTGAAAGCGGCGCGGCCTATTCTTTCCCGCAAGGTGCTTCGAACAGTGTGTTATCGAGCAAGACGGGCAGCGTCAGTGTCGTGAGTTGGGCCCTCGGCAGCACCATCGGGGCCGTCGACGGGACGGAAATCGGGGTGGGTTCGCTGCCCTATTTGTATGCCAATCAGGGCGGTGGCAGTAACGAGTTGATGAGTCACAACGAGTTCGCCAATACCTGGTCGCAGGATCCGCCCGCGGACCAGGCCACGACAATCCGACAGGGTGGTGCGCTCGTATGGAACGGCACGCCCGACGCCGGCGCTGAAGTCTATGCCCTGGTCGGCAACAACAAGACCATATTCCGTTCTTATATGCCGAGCACCGACAGTTGGACCAATCGGGCCAACATCCCGGGCACGGTTAAGTACGGCAGCGGGCTGACCCGGATTGGCGGTGTGATCTATGCGCTGCGCGGCAATGGCACGCTGAACTTCTATACCTACACCATCAGTAGTGACACCTGGGCGGCGGCGGCCAGTGTTTTGCCCGGACCGTCAGCGACGACGGTAAACGCCGGCGGCGCGCTGGCAACGGATGGCACATATGTGTACGCCTACAAAGGCAACAGCACCAACGAGTTCTATCGCTACGATCCGGCTACCAACACATGGCTCAGCCGCGCGACGACGCCGGCCGCGATAGGCAAGGGAGGCGCCCTGGTGTATCTCAACAGCCACATCTATGGCACTCGGGGTAGTGGCAGTACGCCTTTCTATCGCTACGATCCGGCGACGAACATCTGGTCGGATGCTGCGGTCGCCGATGTGCCGGCAAACGTCACGGGCGGCGGTTCGCTCGCGACCAACGGCAAGCTCATTTACCTGCTGGTTGGCGGCAACAAGACATTCGATCGGTTTGATCCTGCGGCTGGCGCTGCCGGCACGTGGACGATTCGCGCCAGCGCGCCCCAGAACATCGGCGATGGCGGCGCGCTCGCGTTGGTGCCTGGGACCGCTACGGTTGCCAAGAGCACCGTCATCGACGCCAGTCAGACCATGATCAATACGGGCCAAAAGATCACCTTGACCATGTCCTTATTGGCCGATAGCAATCTAACGGATCCCTTCTCGCCGAGCGCTTTGACGATTTCAGATACGGCCCAGGCTGGTGGCACCGCCACCTGCGTCGGTCCGACTCCGGCCAGCCTCCCGTCGCTCATCAGCGGGACGTTGGGGTTGTTCACCTGGACCTGTACCCTGACCGCGACGAATCTCCCGGCCAACATCACCTTTGGTGGAAACGCGAGTCGCGGAGCGCCAGGGGCATTTTCCTTCCCATTCGCCACCTCGCACAGCGTCATCGTTGTGCCACCGCTCACCCTGACGGTCCGCGTGCTCAGTCCGACCAGCGTGAGCCTGGTCGAAAACCTGGCTGTGCTGCTGGACACCAGCGGGAGTCTCGGACCGGCCCCCAGCAACCTGGTCCAGACCACGATTGGGTCCGGCATCGGCGACTTTGTGTGGGCGGATCTGAACGGGAATGGCCTGCAAGACGTCGGCGAACCGGGAATCCCGGGCGTCGTCGTCAGCCTGAGTTTGCCGGGTGGCTCTGTGGTGACCGCGATCACGGATCCGAACGGCAACTATTTTTTTGGCAACCTCGGTGCGGGCGCCTTTACGGTGACCTACAACCTTGCCACCGCGCCGGCGGGTTTCATCCCAACGACGCCAACGAAGATCAACGTGACTCTGGCCTCCAATCAGGTGATCACCACGGTTGACTTCGGGCTCCTTCCGCCCAACTCGGGCAGCATCGGCGACCAGGTCTGGCTGGACGCGAATAACGACGGCATCTACAATCCAATAACCGAATCGCC
>JBDSIP010000186.1:0-3126 GCA_039917915.1 Thermoflexales bacterium | reverse complement strand
GCGTACGCCGGGGCGGGGAGGTCGTTTCCAGAATAGTCTACGGCACTGTCCCCGGGCTTGGGACGCCCTGGTCTCGAAAGTCGATGGCGCAGTTGTCGCTGTCACTCGATGGCGGCCAGCGCTGCAGGGTGTGGTTCGCGCCCAACGTCATCGTATATGGCGCTACACCCGCCAGGGTCGTCGTCAACCACTGCGCGGCATCGATGATGGCGTCATCGGGTCCGAGCAGAAGCACCTGGTCGCCCGAGTTGCCCAGCGCCAGCGTGCCCGTGCTCCAGGCGCTATACGCGATCAGGTCCGGCACACTCGCATCGTATCCGCCAAGCTCGTAGTCGGCTCGCCGACCCCAGTCACTTTGATACTTGAGCGCGTCCGCGGCGACGACGATCACTCCGCCGGCCGGGATCACGGCGCTGTCGGGAAAGCGGGCCATGCCCTCGTTGTAACTCCGTCCGGCGAACTCGGCGTCGCCGATCTTGTGCCCCGCCAGGCTGACCGACACCGCGCCGGGGTTGTACACCTCGATCCACTCGCGGCCCACTTCGTCCCCGCCGGCTGGATTGAAGAGCACTTCGCTGATCAGCAGGTGCCGGCGCGGCGGCCCGGACCAGTTTGAATACAATGCGGGCAAGTACTGCGGCTGCGAAATCCAGAAATCGTTCTCGAACATTCCGCGCAGCAGCCCATACACCTCGGCCGACTCGAACTGGATCGTCATCTCGCGGTTGATCTTGGCGCTGGCTTCGGTGCCATTCCACGAGCCCAGGTGGACGATCTTGCGCCCGCCAATGCGGGCCAGCACGAGTTTGTTGTGGATGCCGTGCGCGGTCGGGTCTCCCAGCGCCGCGCGCAAATCCAGATGCTCGGCCCGCGCAAGCGCGTTCAGCGCTGCGGCTGTCGCGGCGTTGCTGCGCGGCCGCGAGGCGTCGTCGTAGAAGCCATCCAGGAGCAAGCGCACCCGCGCCCCGCGCCGGGCAGCGCCAAGCAGCGCCTCGACCCGCGGGTTGGGATCGGTCGCTGGATCACTTGAGGATGGGCCCCAGTACAGCGGCTCGCTCAACTGCTCGGCTACGACCTCGTCGCCTGCCCCCGCCGTGTCGATCATCCCAATCAGCCCGCCGGCGCGGCGCAGCGTGTTTTCGGGCGATGTGTCCAGCTCGACCATCACCGGCCCGGGCGCGACCAGCGGCTGCGTAAATCGGACCGTGTAGCTCACCCCGCCTGTGACGGTGATCGGGACATAGCCCGGAACCGGCGCGCCCATCGGGCAATCGGCCGCCCCCCACTGGCAGAAGTCACGGATCGCCGGGTTGTAGTCGGAGTTGAAGACCGCCCGGGCGCGGGCGACCAGGGCCGGAGCATCGACAACGGCGACTACCCCGCGATGTCCGAGCGTGCCATCCGTCTTGTTGTCGTCCGGAAAGCCATTCACCCCGAAGTTCTCCGAGCCGACAACAAGTTGCCGATCATCCAGGATCGCGAATTTTGCGTGCAGCGCGCGATAGCGCGCCACGATGTTCTGCGCCGCGTCGCTGCGCAGATACCAGCATCCGCTGCTGGCGCTGATGCTGCTGAGCGTCTGGCAAGCCCAGCGCTCCTGATCGGTCATGCCGCCCACGGGCGCGCCCTCGAGCAGAACCCGCACCCGCACGCCCGAGCGCACCTTGTCGGCCAGCAGCACGGCGAGTTGCGGCTGGTCAAAGGTATAGACTTCGATGTCGATTGTTTGCTGCGCGGCCGCGAGCGCGCTTTCGAGCAGCGCATAGCTGCCGTCCGGGGCGATCGCCAGGGTCAGACCGCTCGAGGCGCTCAACGGCGTGCCCAACGTCTCGAGCGACCAACCAGGATAGTTGATTCGCCGGCCGTCAAGAAGATCGTCGGGATCGCTCAGCCAGCCCTGGGCCCGGTTGCTGTCCGGCACGGGCAGGCCATCCGTCCCGAGCCGGCGCGCCAGCACCTGGCCATCCGGTCCGACGAGGCCGTCGATGGTGTAGGGCTGCAGGGGCGGACCCGCCCAGCCTGTAATCGCCGCGCCGTCGCCATAGACCAGCGCGTCGACCACCCGCGTGCGCTCGTCCACCAGGCGCAGCGTGGCGCCGCTGTTGCTGAGCGAAAATGACGCTGTCTGCTGGGCCGTCGCGCCATCGCTGAAAGTGGCTACGCTCCGTTGGATGAGGAACGTCCGGCGCGGCCCGATCACCCCGGCCAGGGTGATGGCGCTGGCGCCGATCCGCAGCTCCCAGCCCGTGATCGCCACCGTCGCGGTGAGGTTGTTGAAGAGTTCGATCCATTCATGGGTGCTGCCGGCCTGCGTGCCGCTCCAGGCGATCTCGTTGATGACAACGCCACGCCCGCTGAGCGAGGGGGTGACCAGCCCGGCGGCGACCAGCGAATTCGGCGCGCCGGGCGTGCCCTGAATCATGTTGCCGTAGCCATCGAAGGCGACTGCGGCGGAGATCCACGTGCTTGTCCAGTTAGGCGGCGCGTCAGGCCCGCCCGGGTCGATCCGCTCCATGCTCCGATACGCTGGCCCTGCGCTGCCTGCCGGCCAGGCCCCGCCCGAGACATTGGCCGTGTCCAGCGTGTCGCTGGTCACCTGCAGGAGTTGCAGCGAGCCGCCGTGATTGGGAAAGGCAAGATCGGCCCCCGTCATCTGGCCGAAGGTCAGCGCCGGCTGCGTCCCAAACTGGGCGGCAAAGGCGTTGGCATTCCGGGCGATCCAGGCGCGCTGACCCGCGGCGAGACTGAAGCCGGGATTGGCGAAGGCGCGCTGATGCCCGCCCGCGTCGATGAATGACCAGTTTCCGTCAAGCGTCGCCGACCCCGGCGACAGGTTGGTGATCTGGATCGCTTCGTCGTTGATGCCGTCCCGCCCGCTGTAATGCAGGGCGCTGATCAGCACGATGGGCGCGCTGACTGGCGTGGATTGGCCGGCCCGGGCCGGCCCGCTTGCGGCGATGAGGGCCGCGCACAGGGCGAGCCGCGCGGCGTGGAGTGATGGGGAATGCGTCTTCATACTGCTGTTCACTGTATGAAGCGGGCGGCAAAATGAAGCTGACACCTGGCTGACAGCGGGCGGGCCGAATTGCCGTTGAATGCGCGGGTCCCCGGCTTCGCCGGGGACCC